>JAGWBV010000031.1:0-39880 GCA_021295715.1 Candidatus Poribacteria bacterium
ATACGGTTTCAGTTGGGAGGATTCGGTAATGACAATCGGGGGGTGTGTCAGTCCTCCAAGACTTGCCTATTCGCTCGGTGTTGAGGCGAGTAGGTTGATCGCCGACAAAACGCCATTTGGAAAGGCGACAGGGATTCTTTTTGACGGAGATGGATTCCCGTTTTTCTTCGGTATCTGGGCAATGAAAATACTCGGATTTGCGTCAGAAGCGGCGGAGATATTCGCGGAAGTCGAGCGACAATTTTGCGAAAACGTCCAAGCAGAGGAACCCATTGACATCGCGAGGGTTTACGAGCAACGCTATCGCAAACCGATCTGGATACTGAAAACGCTACTCGAAAAATATGGTGGCGACCTGTTTGTCCGGTTCGCCGAGGTGTTGTCGGAAAAGCCAAGCGACACAGAAAAGAATATGCCGCACGCAACTTTTTCACCAGTGGATAGACTCATCTATTACCTCAGTCGAGTGGTAGGTGAGGACCTGTTTCCATGGTTTGAAGAGATCGGGACGACCGTCCATCCGCTTCCATTGTTGCCGAATGACAGCGACGAGTTTGTGACGGAAGTCCGTAAGCACCTCAACAGAATGGTTCGTGACACAAACATAGATACAAGCGACAGAATTGATGCAATCGATAGCCTTCTGGAGATCGCTGACGAATCTGAGCATAGCATTTCAGCATTAGTTGCTAAACTGGACACGGGAGATAAATACGAACGACTGATTGCAACGGCAAAACTGATTAGCAACTGCGATGACCGAGGGGGGAAAGCACTTAAAGAACTGACGACTGAAACGGGGGATGATGGATTTATAGCGATGGCGGTGCTGATGTTGGTTCGTAATGGTCGGAGCGGCGAGATCATAGATCGACTCATAGAGATTGCACCACATCAAGATTATAGGTACCAACTTGAAACTGGATACTTGCTTGCCAAAATCGATCATCCAGCCGCCAAAGTGTTCTCTTATGAAGAGCTTAGGGATAAAAATGGCACACCTCTCCTAACGATGGATGTCAAACGCAATGTGGAAACGATGGATGTCAAACGCGATACAAACTTACATCTCCACCCGATTGTCGCAGGCTATCGTGTCGCCATCTGCAATTTACATCTCCATACACATCATTTTCCGCACAATACCCACGCTCCCGGCACGTATATAGGATGGGTGCATACCGCTCCCAAATATCGTCGAAGGGGATTGTCGCGGTGGGTATTCGGGGCATCAATGTCGCATGAACTGGTCCGCCGGTACTCTTGTGTCTCTCTTCACACTGGCACGCGCAACACTGCCCATGGGATGTACAGGAGTTTTGGGTTCGTTGATGGGTTAGTGGGACGGGAATTCACCAAAGCGTTGCGGCACGAACAGACAAAAGTGGTCGAGGGCGCAGTTGTCCGTCCTTACACGCTTGGGGATGAAGTTGAGATGGCAAGGGTTCTCAAGGCATTTTATGCCGACCGGGTGGAACGCAGACCGAGACGCGTCGAAAGACACAGAACGTCGGAAACTCGGTTGATTTATCTCGCCGAGAAAGATGGGGAGCTGCTTGGGTATGTGCAAGCGCAATGCGAGAAGGAAAAGAATGTCTCAATCTCCGAATTCTGTCTTAAACCACAACCTTCCGAAAATTCCACACACCCGGAAGGTTTCCTTGAGGAGGTCGGTGCTGCACTGCTCTGCGCGTTGCATAACGAACTGGTGAAGCGTGAATATAAACGGATTCGCTACTATCCGGAAGCAGAAGGCGACGCGGATCACATCAAAACGCTGTTTCACAACTTTGGGTACACATCGGAAGCAGATTGGGTATGGATGTTCAAGATTATCAATCTGCCGATGCTACTTGGTGAACTTTCACCATTACTTTCAAAACGACTGAACGAGAGCGATGATTACAAGGGTTGGCAAGGAACAATCAGTATCAAAGGATCGGAACATCGGGCAAGTCTTATCATCAAAGACAGTGAAATTCGCGTATCGGCGGAGGTCTCAGCAGATACTGGGCTTTGCCTCTCCACAGACGATGATACGCTCACTCAGTTCATTTTGGGAGCCGTCACACCCTACGAAGCATATCTACAGAACCAATTACACATTGCGCCGACAGTTAACGATTCGGTAATAGGTCTGTTGGGGACGCTTTTCCCTTCACACCGACGATAATAGAATAGTTGTCAGCAGTCAGCAAAGAAGTTAACGACCGATGGTTTCCGATACACTGACAGCCAATTGCTGATAGCCGATAGCCATTTAGAAACCCATCATTGCTCGCACAAACGTTGTAGTACTGGTTGTCCGTTCAAACAAATGGGTGGTTCTCCGGTAACCTGCCAGAATGACGATGTAGAAGCCGAGCCATTTGCCTCTGTTGATGGCTTGGACCCCAAGAATACGGGTTCGCAAGTCAGGGCGGTAGAGGTTTGGAACGTCAGTGTCATCTGAGAAATTTTGTAGATAGTTCTTGAAGTTTTTATCCCGGTTGGAAAACTTCCGATATTGGAATCCCCCAATGATATTTAATCTCGGTGTAAACTGATAATCAAGACGCACACCAAGAATATCCTCTCGGCTTCGACGATTGAATCGCAAATATTCCACCGGTTCAGCATCGGTTGGGAGAAACAGGTCGGGAGGGCGAATGCGCGTATGGCATTCGCCAAGATGTTTTTGGAATTTCCTCGGCACTTCAGTCAAGAAATTTATGATGCTTTCAAATCGCTTCATTTCCGAATAAGCATTTTACGGGTTGTTGAATAGTCGCCAGCATGAATCGTGTAGAGATAGACGCCGCTGCTCACAGGTTCTCCCACTTGATTACGTCCATCCCAATAGATTGCTTGTGCCTGTGAAGAATAGTCGCCTGCAGGCACCGTCCCCAGAGGTAAGCGACGCACCAATTGACCTGCGGAATTATGAATATAGATCGTGACGCGGCTTTCATTTGCGAGTTGAAAGGGGATCCAGGTTTCTGGATTGAAGGGGTTGGGAAAGTTTTGTAGAAGTTGATTCCGTTTCACTGCTCCCAACGTCACAATTCGCTTGCCGTGTGGTGTAACAACAGTCTTTGAAGGTAGGAGTGCCTTTGCATCCCAAATCTGGATTTGTCCTGTATCGGCATACGAAAGGAGTATAGAGCCATCTCGACTGATGGCAAGCGGATCTGGAATAGGTGAGTGCTCAATCGGTGTTTCTGTTTTCCAATCCCAGATTTGGAGGTTGCGATCTTGACTGGCGAAAAGATAACGCCCTTCTGGGGTAAAGTGCGCTGGAAATCCTGCCGCCACTGTTTTTAGAAGTTGGGGACCGTCCGGCAGAAGTCTCCATATTTGCGTCTCTTGGGTTCTCGGAACTGCCAGCAGAAGCGAATCATCGGTATCAGATCCAAAAGCGAGTCTTGACTGGCTGGAGAGTTCTGGCACCTGCCATGCGTATTGGAAAACGAAGGTGTCTCCCTCACGTTTCCACAACAGCACCCAATCCTGGTTGTCATCTGTGCGAGTGGAAGCTGCTAAATATTCGTCGTTTTCACTGAAAGTGAACAGTGAACTGATATCAATATCGGGGTCGCCTTTTGTGGTGGGTCTCTGAGGTTTTTCTGGTTTTTCGAGATCGAAGAGGAAAATTGACTTGAATCCCCGCGCGGCGACCCATCTTCCTGTTGAACTGAAAGCGATATCAGAATACCCAGAACTATACGAAAATTGGGTCTCAACTTTGCCGGTCTGGAGGTTGCGGACCTCAATCCACGGATCGCGACCGATAGCGAGTTTCTGTCCGTCGGGAGATATTGCGGATTCTCGGAAAAGACCTCGTTCGGCAGAAACAAGTAATTGCATCTGTTGTGAAGGGATATCCCATGTCTTAATAAAGTATGGAGTGACCGAAACAAAAGTCTGACCGTTAGCACTCAACGCATCATTCCAGCTATGGACGAAATCAGCCCAGACGTTCAATGGTTGCTTGCTTTCGATACTCCACAACACAACAGCATCCCAGTAGTGCAGAAGCATAGTTTTCCCTTCTGGTGAAAGTGCTGCTGCCTTCAAGAAGTAAAAATCGTCGCCGAACGCATCAAGTTGTTTTCCAGACGCAACATCCCAGACGCGGACTTGGTCATCCCAGCCTTGCCAAGGTTCGCCGCCAGACCGGTTCAATGTACCCGTCTGAACCGCAACGTACAGGTGTCGACTGTTTGGACTAAACACCACATCAGAAATTCTGCTGATACCACTTTCTTCTTGCCATAAGAGCTGCTGCGTGTCTATATCCCAAACGTAAACATCATTCCAGTCTTTTTCATACGTTGCGAGGAGTGTTCCATCGGGACTAATAACCGCATCCTCGACCCAGTTCCCGGTGTGTCCTTCAAAATGCCCTTCCAAGCGGCGCGTTGTGACGTTCCACAATTCGAGGTCTGGACGCGCTGAGGCGACGATGAGATAGCGACCATCTGGTGTAAATACTGAAGCCTGATCTCGTGGAAAGAATGAGCAAGTTCTGCCGCCGCTGCTGAAATGGCATTGCTCCCATGGACGGCGTTGACCGATCATTTTTCCTCTAAATGCTCCGATTTCCCAGTTCCATAGATGAATTTCGTCGTTGAAAGAGACGGCAAACAGTGACCCTATTGGACTGAATGTAGCAACCTCTATCCGGGCAGGAATCTCCCATTCGGATACCTGCTCACGGACGATGGTATCCCAAATGTTTAGGGTCGTTATCTTTGAATCAGGGGAAAAATTCAGGATCGCCAGATGTTCGGCTGTTGGACTGAACACGACATCGCTAACATAAGCTCGCTCGCCGAATTCGTCAATGATGGCTCCGGTATCTGCATCGATTATCTGAATGTGTGATAGGACGGCGCGCAAGATGTTTCCATGGGGGAGAAAAGCGTGATGTTCTGGAAAGGGTTGCCCAATTGTGCCGATAGGTTCGATCGCAAGCACAACGTGGGGCGTACAGATAATGCTAATCAGGGCAATATAGACTTGCAAACTTCTTCTTACGAGGGTGATGCGCGTTTTCATGAGAAACCTCCAAGTCCTTGGGTGATGGTGTGAATAGATGAGGGAAATTCATAAAAAATACACGATGGTTCAGATGGCGATTTAGGCTCGTCTTAGAACGGTTTACCGCTTGAGATGTCCCCATGTGGTTACGAGTTTTTTCTCTGCGTCAACGGTTAACCCATCGATAACCCCGCTTCTCCAGAGATGATGTCCATTCCCAGATGCATCTTTGAAACGGCTTAATTGCGGCGGTTCATCGAAGTGCCAGAGGGAAATCGTATGTTTATCGACCTCGAACTTCCCTTTCGGTACCTCCCATTTCGGTCCAACATATCGCACGACATTGGAAATTCGCACCTCATCGATATACCCACGTAGTTTCACATTATCACCGATGAAATGACTCCGATTTTTATTTTGGGGTATGATGCCGCCAATGCGAAGCGGCTTATTTGACTTGATGAGATGACCTCTCGGACAGCACCAATTGCCACCCTCACCGTTAAGCCCCATTCCTGCGGATGCATCGTAAATCGCTGTGACGTGCATCCATTCCTTTACAGGTAAATCGAAGCCTCCGGTTGTCAATGACCCCGCTGCGCCCTCGGCATATCCCCATGCGCCCAATGAAGCATTAGCACCGTGAATAACCAAATTGAATCGTCCTTCCTGACCAATGATTGACCAGAAGGTTTCACGGACCGGTAGCTCTTCAAAATAGATCCATGCTTCGGCGGTCAATCCCTCAAACTGTTCATCGGGAAACCACGCCTCGATAGTAGCGACAAAATCGTGTGTTTCATCCAATCTCAGTATGCCACCGCCTGCAGGTGACGGGGGTGGCAATGCTTTGGCACTTAATGGAATGAATGCCAGCGCAAAGAGATATGTAAGGATGTGTCGGTATATCATTTTTAATCTCCTTTATCCGCAACCGTATAGAATTGAACCTTTTCAATGCGACCGGCTCCCGTCATTGCGTGTTTTATAATTTTGACAGCATTAGTCCTGGCGATAAGTGGAATTTCATAGGGGAACTGAATTCCGCCCGGTACTTTCTTAGCGGGTGCCCATCGATTTCTCTTATCACGCACGTGAATTTTGATGTTCCGGATTTTGCCAGAGCCAAGAAGCACAATTTTCCGAATGTTTGCTCTTTCTGGAAGCGAATAAATTTCTCCGTGGAAAGTTGCCTTTTCTTTTACATCGCGATCGATGAGAATATACGTCTGCTCCGTTAGCAGTGCCGCACAGCCAATTTGTGACAAACAAGCAAGTATAAAGAGTAAGCATCTCCATCTGTTCATGATTGTTCTCCTTACACACGGTTTTCGGATTGATAGGTGGAGCGATGCAGCAATTGAGATATGGGAAAACCTATTGCATCGCTCCGTATTTTCCAAGGAGGTAGGCTCTCCCGATTGGTTCACAGTATTAAAAGCATGAGCAATTTTCATGCCAAAGGCAATTCAGGTGAGAAATCGGTTTAAAGGCAGTTTTCTCGCCACGCTACCAGAAAGAATATATTTAAGTGTTCAATTTATGGACAGTTTTGTTCAAAACTGAGGAAGGTACTGCGGTGGGAAACCCAGTTAACATTCTGGGTTTTATAAGGCTATTCGTAATAGGACTTACACATTTCCTCAAAGTCCCCCTGATAAGAGCGGATATAGGGGTTGAGGATTGAGAGAGAAAAATAAAACGAAACACTCTCACCGTAAGGAATTTACAGCAAAGTATTTCGTTTCTCTGTTCAACCGCACAAACTGCGGCATTCTTTAGATTCTATTGCACGAAATGGGGCGTATTTCGCTTAAGCATGCCCCAGAGCACCATCTGTGTATTCTCGCTTGGTGAAACACCAAACGCCGATGGCACCCATGCGGGGGAAAATTCCAGTCCCGGATCTTCTGTCAGTTTTCGGAGTCCACCACCTGCTGCACGAATGAGATAGATGTCTTTATTTCCGTCTTGAACGGATACATAGGCGACCCACTGACCGTCAGGCGATCCAGCGGGTTCTTCGCAAATTTGTCCGGCATCCGTCAATTTCTTCGGATTTTCTCCATCAACATCCACGGCAAACAGTGTCGGAACTTTTACGCCGCCCAGCTTCTCGCTGGAAAAATAAATTTGTTTTCCGTTGGAAGCCCAAGTGGGACTTGTTGCTGAAACTTGTGTGAGTGCTCTTTGTTTGCCACCATCAGTGCTCATGACATGGATGCCGCCGATGCCGTCCTGCGTGGAACGAAACGCGATCCATTCGCCATCCGGGGACCATGCAGGCGTTGAATTGTGTCCGCCCTTGTTTGTGAGTCTCTGAACTTTCTTGCCGTTCACGTCCATTATGTAGATGTCAGTGTCCGCGGCATGGTCGCGCGCTTGGTTGGATGCGAAGGCGATCCATTTGCCATCCGGTGACCATGCCGGATTGATATCGGTAGCGCGATGGTTTGTCAGCCGCCGAGGTTCCTTCGTATTTATATCCATCACGTAAATTTCTGGATTCCCATCCCTGTCTGAAACGTAGGCAAAAGCGCGACCGTCTGGAGACCACGTCGGCGAGAAGTCATCTGACGGGTGATTGGTTAAGTTGGCGAGATTCTTACCGTTTATATCCATCATATAGATGTCAAGGTTTCCTGTCCTACCAGAGGTGAAAGAAACCCTACTGCTACCCCAAACGTTCATTATCAACAGACTGCTCTCAAACAGTAAAACTGACAAAATTAATATTCGTCTCATCAATAAGACTTCTCCTGAATCGAATCTAAGATTGTATCCCTAATTTTCGTTTGAGAATAGTGCCGTGCGCACCGAGCACAACTATCCCAAGCCCTTTAACGTAGTCAACATGGTACAAATCTTCCTCTGTGCCGGATTCCTCAATTTCCCATGTTGCGCCGCGGTCTCTGGTATGCAGGATGAGTCCACCTTCTCCGACAATCCAGCCTTCCATTTCGTTGATGAAAGAGACATCGTAGAGATGCGTACTTACTCCGACATCGACTGCTGACCACGCCAAACCTCCATCTGATGTGCGTAGGACAATACCGTCTCTTCCGACAGTCCATCCCTTGAGACGGTTCAGGAAAGACACACCATACAGATCATAGCCTGTGTTGGTTGTCTGAAGATGCCATGTATCTCCTTGGTCGTTCGTCCAGAGAATCTTTCCCCACGACCCGACAGCCCAACCGTAGTGTTCCCCTACCATCTGGATGTCACGGTAGGATGCCGAGGTTTCGTTTTCCTGATGTCTCCAGAGTGTGTTACCGTCCTTGTTGTGCAGGATAACACCTTCTTTACCGGCAGCCCACCCTTCACCGAAGCCTTGGAAGTGCGCAGCATAAAGTTCACACACTTCTTCTATGGATTGACTGTTTTGGTCGTAGCCACTCATTACTGGTTTCGTGGTTTCGTTCAAGATCTGCCATGTCATACTGCCATCGGTCGTGGATAGGAAACTTGCATCTTGGGTAAGCACCCAACCGATTTCTGAGGAAACAAAGTGAACGGCAATTAAAGGTGTATCTACAGGAGATTTAACGCTCTTCCACGTGTTACCACCATCTAAGGTCTGAAGCATCGTAGTGGAATTACCGACAGCCCATCCTTCAATGGCATTAATGAAGGAAATATCCGCTGATTTTATGCCGGAATCCACACCCATTATTCGGAAGGGTCCGTCGTTGCGTAAGATATTCCATCCAGCATCTATCCTCGGTAGTTCGGTATTGATCTCCTCAAAGGATCGCTTGCGTGGTGTATATTTTGATATTGAGGGAATCGTATACGCGACAGCGATGCCGTCTTCGCCAACAGCAAATATCTTATCCTCCGTGATACTGATGTCGCTAAGATTCTTGTCCGTTCCACTGTCTTCACGTGTCCACGTCTTACCACTATCTTGTGTGAGCAGGAGCGTCCCTTTGTCACCGACTGCTATTCCTACAGTCGGAGAGGCGAAAAAGATTTTGTTAAGATTTTCCTGCGTGCGAGTATACTGTGATTTCCATGTTTTCCCGCCATCGGCGGTATGAAGGATGAGTCCATATTGTCCTGAGACCCAACCCGCATTCGCGTTCACAAAGTAAACCGAGTAGAGTTCGTTAAATGTCCCACTCTCCTGAGGTTCCCATGTTTTCCCGCCATCGATGGTGTGGAGGATTTTGCCGGGCCAACCGATCGTCCATCCTTCATTCGGTGAGATGAAGCAGAGACCTTTTAAGAGTTCAAAGATATAACCGCGCTGCTCAATCCAGTTTTCGCCGCCGTTATTGGTGTAGAAGATACCCCCCATATCCCCAACAGCCCAACCACGTTCACGATTTAAGAATTGGACATCGTGCAGACCGATCCAGTCGTATCCTTTTTGCACTTCCCATGTTTCTCCATCTTTAGTGTGCAGAATATAGCCGGAATCGCCGATTGCCCACGCCTGTTCTTCGTCCACAGCGGTCACTTTATTTAAGCCAACAGAGAGTCCAGTTTCCTGCCGTTCCCAAGAGCGTCCTTCGTTCTCGGTCCGGAAGATTGCGCCACGACGACCGACAGCCCAGCCGCGTCCGTCATCTGCCATCTCCACGCCTGCTAAGGGTTCCGCACTGCTTTCCGCGTCGATTATCCACGTCTCTCCACCATCGGTAGAATGCAGCATCGTTCCGTAGCTGCCGACTGCCCAGATATGTGTAGCGTCAGGCGAATGCACAGCTAATAGATCACTGTGTGTGCCTGTTTTGTGTACCGTCCATGTCTGTCCACTATCTTGTGTGTGCAGCACTTCACCAGCTTGCGCTGCCAACCATCCTCTTTTAGCGTCTGTAAAGCAGAGATCATAGATTGCGTGCGTCTCCTCAATGTCAGGTTCTCCGCGGATCCACGTTTTCCCGCCGTCTCTTGTTGAGAGAACAGTAGACCCAATTCCGACCGCCCAACCATTCTGTTGGTTGCGATCAAAGTGTATGTTGAGTAAACTATGCTCAGGGGCTACCGTTTCATTATCCCATGTTTTCCCGCCATCCGTCGTGTGCAGTGTGGTGCCGAGTTGTGCGATCAACCAACCTTCGTTTTCACTAACGAAGTGGACACCAAGAAGTGCTTCCCCCACACCGCTGGAACGGAACTTCCAAGTTTTTCCACCGTTTGCAGTATAGTAGAGTGCGCCGCCTTCTCCAGTTATCCATCCTCGCAACCCATCCAAAAAGTGAAGGCTGATGAGACTCCCGTCTGTTATAACCTTCTGCCGCCAGTGTATGCCTCCGTCTTGTGTCTGTAATAAAATTCCATCGTTGCCGACGATCCAGCCCCGTTTGTTATCTATGAACTGCATTTTATTCAGACGCGCTTCGGTACCACTGTTCTGTGCCTCCCAATTTTTGCCACCATCTGTTGTGTAGAGGATTGTCCCTTTCTCTCCGATGACCCAGCCGTGCTTTGCGTCGAAAAAGAAGACATCCCTGAATTCTATTTCCCAGTCAGCTTTTCTAACGATTTCCGCTTTAACAGGCGCGCGCTGTTGTAAGAGTGATTTCACGCCACATCCACTGAGTAGTACAAGAAACAATATGGCTATTGTAATAATACGCATGGGCTTCTCCTGTTTCGCATTTGTAATATATCCCAATTAACGTGAATTAACTCAGGCATTTCATGTGTGTCATAAGCCGCATTGCCACGCAGTACACAAGTACCGAAAGCATAGATGTATTGTATCACAAATTATAGTTTGGTGCTATGCTACTCTCACAAACTCACTGTTTTGAAGCGTTCCAGTATTTTGAAGGAGAGACTCGCGCTTCGACTCGAACGGATCAGTGGTACACCCAACGATGTCGTTGCTGCAATGATATACATGTGTCCTCCTATCTTTGTATATGTTTTTTGCCCATACGTGCAAAAATGGAAGTTCTTGACATCCATTGATTTTCCAAGTATACTTGGCGGTGAGAGAGAATATCATTTTTTACACGGATTGGAGGTATGCATGCGGGTTTTGATTATTGGTGGCACGGGTCTGATTAGCACGGCGATTACTCGCGCTCTTGTTGCGCGTGGGGACGATGTGACGCTCTACAACCGTGGACAGACTGAGGCAGATATTCCAGAAGGATATAACACTCTTACTGGCAATCGGAAAGACTACGCCGCGTTTGAAGCACAGATGGCAGAAGTCGGGAATTTCGATGCTGTCATTGACATGATCGGTTTCGTTCCTGCTGATATTGAGAGTGCGATACGTGCGTTTCGCGGCAATATCGGACAATTCATTTTCTGTAGCACCGTCGATGTTTATACGAAACCGGCGCGATGCTATCCTATTCGCGAGGACGCAGCACGGGAACCGATGCCATCTTTTCCATACGCCTACAACAAGGCAAAGTGTGAGCGACTTTTGGAGGAAGCACACGAGCGTAACGATTTTCCAGTCACGATTATCCGTCCGGCACACACTTACGGTGAGGGACGAGGACTGATTCATTCACTCGGTCTCGGCGGTGTGTACTACTTCCATCGTATCCGTACTGGAAAGCCGATTATCACACACGGTGACGGTTCCTCTCTCTGGGCGGCGTGTCATCGGGACGATGTAGGACAGGCATTCGCCGAAGTGGTCGGTAACGAAAAGACGTTTGGCAAAGGGTATCACACGGCGAGCGAAGAACCCATGACTTGGAATCAGTACCATCAAACGGTTGCACAAGCGATGAACGCACCTGACCCCGAATTGGTGCACATTCCAACCGATCTGCTATTTGAGATTGCTCCAAAAGCAGCCGAATGGTGTAGGGAGAATTTCCAATACAATAACATCTTTGATAACGCCGCTGCAAAATCAGACCTAAATTTCCGTTATACAATCCCTTTTGTCGAAGGTGTGCGTCGGATCGTTGATTGGCTTGATGCTCGCGGACGCATTCACGATAGAGATGAACCCGATATTTACAGCGAAATTATTGAGAGATGGCGGTATCTCAGTGTGAAAGAAACTTTTTTCGCCGAGACTAACGAGGCAAGAACGTAAAGACAGGACGCAGTCCTACTTTATTTTAGGGGAGACACGTGAAAGTTTTGTATCTTGTGACAATGTTGACTTTTTTTATGGTGACAATGACACCATCCAACTTGCTGGCAGAAGGGACTGAGGAAATGCATCCAAAGAAGGTGATATTTGAGACAGATATGTGCACTGACGTAGATGATGTCGGCGCACTTGCTGTCCTACACGCGCTTGCAGATGAAGGAGAGGTTGAAATCCTCGGCATCAGTTACAACGAAGCACACCCGAGCGGTGCTGGCACTATCTGTGCGATAAATACATGGTACAACCGAGGCGAGATTCCCATAGGTATCTATAAAGGCGACCTCGCCGATCCCGATGAATCGAGTTATCTGGAGAGTATCGCGGCTAATTTCGCGCACGATCTCCCGACCTCCCCAACGCCGAGTTCCTTGGAACTCTATCAACAGGTGCTGAGTGAACAACCGGATAACTCCGTGACAATCATCAGCGTCGGGTTCCTCAACAATCTCTACGATCTCCTGAAAGCGAATCCCGACCTCGTTGCTCAAAAGGTTACCGAACTTGTAGTGATGGCACTGGTCGTTGACGATCCTTACAACACAGTTCGTCACGGTCTGATTGATACATCGGAGTATGTTATCGACAATTGGCCGACACCCCTTGTTATCAGTCAGCATGGAGAGTCTGTATATACTGGCGCGAGACTTGGAGAGACACCTGCTGAAAATCCGGTGCGGGAAGCGTATTATCGAAGGTTCAATGGACAATACAAGGGACGTTCGAGTTGGGACCAGATCGCCGTTCTATATGGTGTGCGCGGTCTCAGTGACTATTTCACTGAAATCACGGATGGCAAAGGCAGGTTATCGAATGGGTATGAATGGGAGATGAAACAGGGATTTCGGTCTTATCTGGAAGTTCGGGTATCAGATAGCGAGTTCGTCCGTATTATTGAAGATCTGATGATTAAATCACCGAAAAGATAACACTCTCCGATTTTTTTACTGAACTCACGTTTTTATAGACGCGCTTATTTCAACCCTTTAGGGGCTAATTCCCCAATGGAACTTTCCAGAATATCGGGTGCCTCGGTGGGTATATTTTTAGCGGTTGGCGGAAGCGGGGTATCAAAAAAGTAGTCAGGATCAGTTTTTTGTCGTTGCCAAGTTTGGCGCATTTCTCGCCAAGCCCCTAAAAGCGTCCGCGGTTCGGGCATATCTTCGGCAATGAGATGATGCAATTTTTTCAAATTGTAGCAGGGGACCCCTGCAAACATGTGATGCTCAGTGTGCCAATTCATACGCCAATACAAAAACTCTGCCAATGGGTTGAGCATGATTGACCGTGTGCATTTGCGGAAGTCAGGATCATTCTCTTTTAAACCACAATGTTGGGTCAGAGAAACGGCGTAGGATCCCCAGTTTGCAATAAATGCACTAACAGTGATCATGAGCGGGAAAACCCAATAGCCAGTGACGAGCGAAACGACAAGCAGCGTGCCGTGAAAAAGGAGTAGAATCCGAGACCACCCCATCGAATTTTTATGTTCTTCGGGTTGGTCGACATGTAATGATGCCAACCACTCCTGACTCGGAATTTCTGGCGGTCCCTCTTTGCCAAAGGCACTACGGATGGTGCAGATAACTGCAGCAATAAGACCGCCTTTGCTAAAGGTGCGACCGGGTTGCGTGAGCAAATTTACAGTAAACAGTTGAAGAGCGAATAGGGAACCCAATTTGGGTTCAAGTGGGAGCAGGTTTTCGCGATCGCCTTCGGGATACAAGGTGTAGCGATGATGATAGGTATGGCTACTGGCGTAGTCAAAATGATCCCACCAACTGATGAGACTAAAGAGGTACAGAAAAAATTTGTTCAGCCACTTGGTCCGAAATACGGTGCCGTGTCCCAACTCATGATTGGCTGTCCCTTTGAAAAAACTGGCGACTGTGCCATGCAAAAATAAGGCAATGAAAAAGCCGAGCCACATCGCCTGTGACCAAAAGAGATAGACCACACTACCCGTCAATAACCAGAGGGCAAGATGCCCGCCTGCCTGAAACCAGCCTTGCGCGTCGCTTCGTTTCGATAGATTTCGCAAGGTTGTGCGGTCTATTTTGCTTCGGTACCATTTTACAGAGAGTGTCTTTCGTACTTCAGAAAGGGATTGATATGTCATTTGAATACCCTCTCAAATCTGATTTTATGTGGGAGGTGATTTAAACATCAAAACCAAAGCCACAGAACCTAAAAAATCTTTGACGTTATCAAGCAAATTTTTAGTGAAGCGTAAGCGCAATTTTCCTGTCCATGCATATTCACGTAGGTCATACAATAACACAAACGTCCTGCATTGTCAAGCATGCCGACAATAGACGGGTTCAGAGAAGTGATTGAAGCGATTAGCAAAATCCACTATGTGCCTCTAAAAGAGCACTTCTCAAACATCGCATTAAGGAGATCAACCGATGTTGAGAGAAATGAAGAATTTCAAACTCTATTTCACAGTAATAATCCTGCTACTGTTTACTGCCATCCCTTTCGCACAGGAGACGAATGTGGAACGAAAAAAAAGTGAGAACCACTCAACGAATAGACTGCGTGTCATCATGACCTCGGATTTTCCACCGATTGGTGTCGTCAAGGGTGGCAACGTACCTAACGATCAAAAGAGCGACCCGGATGATATGCAGTCGATAGTCCGTTTCCTGCTGTATGCCAATGAGTTTGACATCGAAGCACTGATCGCTTCATCTGGCACCTTTGCCAACATAGCCAAGAAACAACGCCTACTGGATGTGATTGACCGCTATGAAATGGTATATGAGAACCTGAAAAAACATGATCCGTTGTATCCGACTCCGGACGTTCTGCGTTCGGTTACTTTTCAGGGGCGTAGCGGCACCTGGGGCAAAAAGGGCACTGTCAATATTGGCGAAGGCAAAGACAGTGAGGCTTCGGAAGCAATCATCAGCATCGTGGATAAGCCCGATCCTCGTCCGATCTATATTGGCATCTGGGGCGATTGCAGCGTTGTAGCGCAAGCGGTGTGGAAGGTCCAGAATACGCGCAGTGCTGCCGATCTGGAGGCGTTTTTAAGCAAATTGCGTATCCATCAAATTGCGACCCAAGACGGCACGATTGGTTGGTTACGCGATAATTTTCCAAAGTTGTTCATCATTCACTCGCAAAAGACTTACCAAGGCATGTTCGGCGGACGTGATCCGATTTCAGACCTCGCCTGGGTCAATGAGCACATTCGCAATAACCACGGACCGCTCTGCGATGTGTATCCGCATGAAGGGATGGGATGCACTGGAGTCTGTGAAGGGGATTCGCCTTCATTTCTGTGGCTGGTGAGTGCCAATCGCGGGTTGAACGATCCCGATGACCCCACCCAAGAAAGTTGGGGCGGACAATTCAAACGAGTCAAGAACACCAATCACTATGTCGATGGACCCGGTGGGTCGAGTATCTCCAAGTGGCGTTCCCACTATCAGGCGGAGTTCAAGGAACGGGCAGACTGGTGTATAAGTCCTCCATAGCCACACCAAAGTTTTCATGTATGGAGATTTTTAATGATAAGAAAAATTTTGACAATAGTGGTTTTTGTGGTTGCGTTTTCGCTCGTAAATACACACTTTTTAACAACAAGTTTTGGAAACCCGCAAGATGCACCAAAATCGGAGGTGAATATGGTTGAACGCTGGGGAATGTATGAAGTCACTTTGAATGGACCGGACACAGGAAATCCGTTCACTGAGGTTGAATTAACAGCAGAATTTAAACGGAGTAATACAAACGGAGAGCAGACGCTTGAGCCTCAGGGTTTCTACGACGGAGACGGTGTTTACAAAATCCGGTTTATGCCCGACGAAGTCGGTGAATGGACGTACACGACAAATAGTAACATCCCTGAACTTAACGGTAAGACAGGGCAGTTTACGTGCGTTGCACCGTCCGATGGAAATCACGGACCTGTCCGCGTCTATAAAGAGTTGTATCTCCGCTATGCCGATGATACGCCCTACCATCAATTCGGAACGACGTGTTATGCTTGGGCACATCAAGGGGAAGCGATGGAAAAACAGACGCTCGAAACCCTTGCTGATGCGCCCTTTAACAAGATGCGGATGTGCATTTTTCCAAAAGATTACTCTTACAACAAAAACGAACCCGTCTATTATCCGTATGAGGGGAAACCTCTGAAGGATTGGGATTTCACCAGATTCAATCCCGAATTCTGGCGGCATTTCGAGCAGCGGGTGCAAGACCTCTTGGACCTCGGTATTGAGGCGGACATTATCCTATTTCATACCTATGACCGATGGGACTTTGAGAATATGGATGCCGAAAATGATGATCGCTATATCCGTTACGCCGTTGCGCGACTGGCGGCGTTCCGAAACGTCTGGTGGTCCCTCGCAAATGAATACGACTTTATGCCCGCGAAAGAGGAATCCGATTGGGATCGGTTCTTCCAGATTATTCGCGATTATGATCCGTATCAGCGACTCCGTGGAATTCACAACGGCAGACGTTGGTATGATCACAATAAGCCGTGGGTGACACATACCAGCATCCAAACGTCCAACATGGCACAGGGCATCCGCTATCGCACGCAATACGGAAAACCCGTTATCTATGATGAGTGTCGTTATGAAGGCGATATTCCGCAAGGATGGGGAAATATCACAGCCGAAGAGATGGTGCAACGCTTTTGGGCAGGAACGGTCTCTGGATGCTATGTCGGACACGGAGAGACATACAAACACCCCGAAGACCTACTTTGGTGGGCGAAAGGTGGCGTGCTACGCGGTGAGAGTCCACCACGAATCGCGTTCCTCAAAGATTTCATGACAAACGCGCCAGCCTTTGATACGCTCGAACCGATTGGTGATGACAGAGGACGCTACATCCTCGCGAAACATGGAGAATACTATCTTACCTACACAGACGAGCCGCAAACGATAACACTGGATTTGAAAGGCGAACGCCCCTATAAAGTTGATCGTGTGGATACGTGGGATATGAAGATTGTCCCTGTTGGCACAGCACACCCCGGAGAATATACATTCGCTTCGCCGCAAAACGGTGTCGCGTATCGTTTTACGCCGTATTCATCGGGTGAGAAACTCCGTCCAGAGGCGAAAGCGTCCGCCGATGTCCTTCAAGGCAGTGCCCCACTCACAGTGAACTTCTCAGCAGCAGGCAACTTGGCACACCACTGGAGTTTTGGAGACGGTGCGACAAGCACTGAGTCGAATCCGACGCACGTCTACGAAAACCTCGGCGGGTACGTCGCAACACTCACGGTGATGGACCCGGAGGGTGACACGTCAACGACATCCCTCGCAATCCATGTCTCACCTGCGGCACCGGCTGACATCGGGACACATACAGAATTCCCCGGTTCGCGCGATGGGCTTGTTTTCCTCTGGCACGGCGCGCTTGAGGATAGTGGAGAGATTGAATCCAGCGGCGATGCGAAAATCAGTGCCGACGGACAGATGGACCTGACTGGTGGTTCATTCCTCACCCAAGATGTGAATGACACACTTCTGGAAGCATGTCAGGCAAGCAACCAATTGACGCTTGAGTGTCTCGTTACGACGGACAACCTGGACCAGGACGGTCCGGCACGGATTATTTCGTTCTCGAACGATTCAACCCATCGTAACTTCACCTTAGGGCAGAATGGAAACCGTTTCGCGATGAGAATCCGTACACCGCGAACAGGGACGAACGGCATGGGCGGCGAGTTCTCTTTCGGTGAGGTTGAGGTAGGAAAACCGATACACGTTATCGTCAGTTATTTTGACCGGAATGTCTACTGCTACATCAATAGTGAACTTGTCCATGTTAGCAACGGAATCCAAGGGGATTTCAGCAATTGGGAACTCTATCCGCTGCTTTTTGGTGATGAAGCAAGTGGTGGTCGAAACTGGGAAGGTAAGCTGAGCCGCATTGCGATTTACAGCCGATTCGTCGGTGTAGAAGAGGCAGCACACAAGTTTAAACTGATTCAAGGTGAATGAAGATGTTTTGTAATCACCTCTGCCCCATTAACCGGATCGAGGCTATAACCGCCCAACGCAATTAGTGTCTCATTACCTTTTGGCGGGTTATCAAAGCAGTTTGGGTTAACAACAAAAAGTGGTAGATTCAGATCGAGTGCTGCTTTTGCAGTAATAAATGTCCCACTCATTTTGCCTTGCGTATCCCGCTCAGGTCCCGATTCAATAACGACAACCGCCTTAGAGAGGGCACACAGAAGTTGATTTCGCTCTATCGAATTCCACGCGCTCCGCGTGGTATCTGGGTCATATTGTGAAACCGCAAGCACATCTCGATCCCAATTGAATTTCTTAAAGGCACTTTTTTGACGCAGTTGCTTGATGCCATCAGATAGAACGACTGTTGTTGTTCCGTCCGCTTCTAACGCACCGAAGTGGGCATCTGCGTCAACACCTTCGGCATATCCAGAGACGATATTTATTCCCTTCCCTACAAGGTCAGTCGCCAGATTTCTCGTAATACGAACCCCTTTATCCGATACATTCCGCGCCCCAACAATCGTGACGCTATCTGACCTGAGGCGTTTTTTCTGTCCTTTGACAAACAGGATTGGTGAAATGTCAAGGAGCTGCGGCGGGAAATCAGAGTGCCCCGGATAGATAATATCAATGTTTTGTCTTTTGAGTTGTTCGTATTCTGCGGATATCTTTTTTCTATCTTCTTCCCACATTTTTCCTTTAAGGATTTCCGCTAATTTGGGAAATTGGACCGAGAGGCCGCTCTGGTTGAGTGGCAGCATTTCTGGGTTTAGGTTTTCTGCTTCCAATATTTTAGCAACAGACACCAGAAGTGTGGGACCTATACCTCGCGTCTTAAAGAGTCGGAACCAGAAATAATCTCTGGTACTGCTCATTTCTCTGTCCTTGTTTGGATTCGTTTTGGTGACTTTTGTCTCTACGTCCGTGACAATACCCGCTAACTCCTAAAGTAGTATGGCAATGCTCTGTTCTTCTTGAAAGAGGTCACCAAAGAGTTCGGGAGAAAATTAGACATCTATCCGGTATACACGAGCGGCGGTGTCGTGGAATAGGTCGGCGCGTTCATCGTCCGAATAGCCAGATGACAACCGTTTGAACGCATTATACATCACGTTGTAGGAGAACGAGACCTTATCAACCGGGAAGTTGCTTTCAAACATACACCGTTCTGGACCGAACTGCTCGATACAGTAATTCATGAAGGGTGCCATAGACTCGGCTAACTCCTCAGAACCGATCGGTTCTTCCCGTTCATGCCAATCAAAGCCGGTGCGCGGCATCCCAATACCGCCGAGTTTCATGTGAACGTTCGGACAAGCCGCTATCGCGGCGATACCATCCCGCCAAGTTGCTAATACTTCATCATCTCTACCACCATAGGGACCGACCCGCAGCAAACCACCGATATGGTTCGAGATAATTGTCAAGTCCGGCACTGCTCTCGCGAAATCAGCGAGTTCAGGGAGTTGCGGGAAATACATCCACCCCTCGAAAGACATACCCATGCCCGCCAGCACTCGCGCTCCCGCACGGAAGTCGTCACGTGCCAACTGTCCCTCTGTTCTGTATGTAGAAGTCCCATCTATCTCCGGATGGGGATCCCAAGTGACAGAATGACGGATACCTCGAAACCGATTCGGACTTGCCGCTTGTAAGGCTTCTAATACCGGTTCGACGCGTTCACCTAAGTTCAGGTTCGCGTGCCCAACGATTGCAGCGGCGGCACGACTCTCGCCATATAAACCGCTCGCGCTCGCAGCTGCGAGTCCCTGCACAAATTCGACTTCACCGACAGGACGCATCTCCTCCGGTCCATCGGCTCGGTACATCGCCCTCGCCTCAACAAACACAGTAGAACGCACATTGTGTCCACTGTCGATGTCGGCGATCAATTCGTGGAGTAGATACCGTTGATAAGGGATACGCTCGGTTCGGAAATCCCAAAAATGGTGGTGCGGGTCACAGATCGGCAGTTCCGGTTCCAAGGTCGATTCTTCGGTTAAAGCGAGCCAGTCGTTGTCTCCAAATGGCATTATGAATACCTCCATCTCTATCGTCAATTCAAATTTCTCGGTATGTCTCTTGGAGTTCACTGTAGGACATCAAGGGATTTTTGTCAAACACTTTTTAATGGGGATACACCCCAAAATTGTTTAGAGACGACATCACATTTGTGAACTTTTTTTAAGGGATGCACTGATAATATGCGTCACATAGTTATAGATACCTATGTAGTGTTTTATGAGAGATCAGTGACGAGCGTAAACCGATCTCCGAATCATGATTTTGAAAATGAATGTGCGCGACCGTAATCGCGCTTTTCTTGCTTATGCAGTGCTTTAATGGCATAATATGGTATAATCAATAAAGAAATAGACATCTCAATTTCCATGTCCGCTGGCGAGGTTTTTGGGGAAATCCGCAGAAATGCCTCAGCAAAACACCCCTATCAAAAACACCTCGCCTCTTTAGAGTATCTAATTAATACTAAACTCTACCATAAAAACAACCTGTCGAAAACATCCCCGAAATTGTGAAATTCACGCTTCAGTGAAAGGGAGACGGTGGAAATGATGAAGCAAGCAGATAGAAGTAAGCCTTGGATTACCGGACACAAATGTCAACCGTTGTGCACTACTTCGATAGCATATGCCTCGTTGCTGCTGTCGTTCTTTATGATTGTCGGATGTGGACCCCTGATAACCAGTGATCCGCAATCTGGTCTTCCTTATGATGGTTCCAAAACAGATGCGGTGTCTGCAAAGACATGGCCCGTGGAACGGACACTTGTCAGTAACGAGGTCAATTGCATCGCCACAGATGCAGACAATGTATGGATAGCGACAGCGCGCGGGGTTTCTCGCTGGGACCGTCAGCAGGATCAGTGGCGTCACTATACGATGGAAGATGGGTTGTCGAACGATATGGTGAACGCTGTTGCTGTTGATGGGCAATGGGTCTGGTTCGCCACGGATGAAGGTGTAAGCCGCTACGATATGCAAACAAACACCTTTGCGACCTTCCGAACCATTGATGGTTTAGCGAGTGACCAAGTCTCCTCAATTGCGGTGGATGGGAACTACGTCTGGTTTGGAACATCCGAAGGGTTGAACCGTTACGACAAAACGATTGACAGTTGGGCGGTGCGTACCCGGAAAGACGGCTTAGTCAGCAAAGTAATTACAACAATCGCGGTCGAGCCAGAGTATGTCTGGGTCGGCACCGATAGAGAGATAAACCCGGATCCGCATGGATGGGACGAGGATCCGAGGTTCAGCAGAGGTGGCGTGAGTCGCTACCATCGAGATACCGATTCTTGGAATAACTATACGAAGTCAGATGGCTTAATAGACAGCGAAATCGCTACGATCGCCGTGGACGATGACAGCGTTTGGTTTGGTACCGAAGATGAGGGGGTCAGTCAGTACAACCAAATTGACCAGACATTCATCAAAACATATACGAAAACGGATCTGCTGAAAAGCAATATGATCACATCCATTCGCGCAGATGGATTCCAAGTTTGGTTTGGGACTGCTAATGCGGGTGTCCATCGGTTCATTAAGCCCGTCAATACATGGGTGCATTACACTAAGGCAGATGGACTTTCCAGTGATCATGTGAGTTGGATTACGACCCAAGGCAACGATGTTTGGTTTGGTAGCAAAGAAGATGGTGTGAGTCGATTTGATAAAGTGAGCGGTGAATGGACGATTTACAAGCAATCCGATTTCCTCGCCGATAACGATGTCCGTCATCTAACACGTGATCCTGACGGGAACATTTGGACGGCAACGGTTGCGGGAATTTCGATCTACTCTCCTCAAACGAACAGTTGGGAAATCATCTCCAGGAAAGATGGGCTGCCGACCCGCTACATCACGTCAATACTTATTAGCGATCAGCAGTCAGCCGTCAGTAGTCAGCAAGAAAATTCTACTTCATCAGAAACCGATGGTTCTGGACAGTCGATGGCTTCCGATAGCGATTCTTCCGAAAGCCGAAAGCCAACAGACATTTGGATTGGGAGTGATCGAGGACTTGGTACACGAACGTATCTGGGCGGTGATTGGACATTTCATACCCCACAAAATAGCAATCGGCAGTCAGCCGTCAGCAGTCAGCAAGAACGTATGGGGGCATCAGAAACCTCTTCACCGAGAGCCGAGAGCCGAGAGCCGAGAGCCATTCCTGGCGAAGCTTTTGTAACGTCTGTTGATATGGATACTGCGTCACCGAACCACTACATCTGGCTCGGTACGAGTTCTGGTCCTGCGATGTATGATACGACTTCCCAAGAATGGATGCAACTTGTCCTACCAGACCCACCTAAAAATCCGCTCATATCCTCCGTTCTTGCTCGTGATGAAAGGGTCTGGTTTGGTGGGGCAGAAGGTGTTTGGCAGTATTCAATCCCCGATAAGCAGATGCACCGTGTTGCCGATGGTCTTCCGAATCCATACGTTAATGCGCTGCTTTCCATAGGTGAAAATGAAGAACAAACGCTTTGGGCAGGGACGCGTCAAGGTCTGGCAAGATATGACGAGGCCCGTCAGCGTTGGGTCCCGCTGTCCTTTAATAACCAATTATCGTCGCCCAATGTCACCGCACTCGCTTTTCGAGATGGTATTCTCTGGATCGGCACCCCTCAAGGGCTTGGAAGTTACACGATTGCTTCCAAATCATGGAATTCTCTCTCAAATGTGCCATATAACATTCGCGACATCCTGTGTGAGGCAGATGGAACACTTTGGTTGGCGACAGATACGGGGCTCGTTGAATATGACTCACAAAGTGGGAGAGAGGTGCTACATCAATCCCGTCCGGTGCGGGAACCGTTCTTTGAAACAATGGTTTCAAATATAAAATTTGATGGGGATTACATCTGGTTCAATAGTTGGGGGGATTCGCCGAACGGTGCGCTTGTGCGGTTCCATCGCTCAACAGAAACGTGGCGGCGTTTCACGCGCTTAGATATTCTGCAGTCCACTCAGAAAAGGTCCATGACATTAATACGTTGGACCCATGTGGATACTGATGCTGTCTGGTTCACGACGGACTACGGTGTTCTCCGTTACGATAAAATGACGGATACGTGGCAGCATTTTACAACAGAGGATGGACTCTCTACAAACGATGTGAATAAAATTGCTGTGAGTGAGCAGAGTGTCTGGGTCATTCCGATGATAGGTTTGGAATTAAACCATTATAGTAAAGCGGCTGGGACATGGAAAGTGGTTGAAGAAGAAGATAACCGCGAGATCGAGCGTATAAAGGCACTTGGGGTTGATGGGCCGAATGTCTGGTTTGCATCTGGACGTGGCCTGACTCGTTACAATGAGATTACCCGTGAATGGAAGGATTTTGGTCCCAGAGATGGACTGGCAGGTAGAGGCGGGGAATGGATTACTGTAGATGACGATTTCGTCTGGGTTGCGCGTTCGGAATGGGACAGAGGCAGCAACCGTCCATTATCACGATACGATAAAAAGACAAAAAAGTGGACGACGTTTTCAACGAATGACGTGCTGGCTGCAAGAACTATTAGGCGCATTATCGCAACAGAGAACGATGTTTGGATACTCTACAGACCGTGGGAAGATGTAGGTGTTACCCGATATGACAGACGGAACAAGGAGTGGACCACAATCCGATCGGGACGCGGAACGCTCGAACTGGCCGCCGACGAGGATTATCTCTGGTTAGCCGCACCGAATAATGGGCTTCGACGATTTCATTTCGCCTCTGGCACCTGGGCAGCGTTTAGAGATATCAAAGGGCTGCTCCATAACCATGTGGGTGAGTATGGGCTCGCCGTTGATGAGGATTATGTATGGGTAGGAACCTTGCGAGGGCTTTCCCGTTATGATAAACGGAAGGAATCCTGGACCCCTTTGACAGCACTCCCAACCCTTGTTGGACGCACTATTCGGACAGTGGCTACAGATGAGCGTTTCGTCTGGGTCGGTACTGATAAAGGTATGTCCCGCTATGACAAGGCTTTAGGAACTTGGAAGAATTATCAGCAGGAGGGTGGCTCCGAAAATATAGAGACCCACGATGGTCATTGGCACGAGCATCGACGGAAAAAGAGAGACTGTCTCTCCGATGACGTTGTGAGTTCTATTGTGGTTGATGAGCAGTACGTCTGGGTCGGGACGCGGGATGGTGCGAACCGCTTTGATAAAATCGCACTGCGGTGGGATCAGTACAAAACTGAGCATGGGTTGCCTGCCAATAATGTGACTTCTGTCAGCAGCGATGGCGATAGTATCTGGGTTGGGACGAATTCAGGGATTGGGAAGTACCCCCGCACAGCGGATGACCTCAACGCATGGATTACCTATACATCGGGCACTGAAATTCAACCGTCTGCTGTGTCCAAAGAGTTTGCCGAATCGTTGGTTACGGATCAAATTTGGTGTATCACGGCGAGTAAGAAATACGTCTGGGTCGGGACACGCCGCGGGGTCAGCCAATACGACATCAGTCGGGATATCTGGAAGACGATTACAGTAGAAGATGGACTCGCCAGCGATGAAGTGAGTTGTATCGCTATTGATGGCGACAATGTTTGGTTTGGCAGTGACCGCGGTGTGACGCTCTATAATGAAAAAACAGAAGTTTGGGCCGCCTATACGACGGAAGATGGACTCGCCAGCAACAAAGTTACCACTATCGGTATTGATGGCACAGAGCTATGGATCGGCACATACAATGCCGGTGTTAGTCGGTTTGATCAGTTGACGAATACTTGGACGACTTACACGCGAGAGGACGGTTTGGCGCATAATGGTATTCTCTCGATGGCAGTGGATAGCCCCTATGTCTGGTTTGGTACCTATCGTGGGTTGAGTCGTTTCGATAAGCACACGGGCATCTGGACAACCTTCACAGAGTCGTATGGACCCGAGGATATTTTGAGATAAGGAATGGTTACCAGTTGTCAGTTGCCAGTTACAAGAGGTTCTTGGTTAATCCGACTCGTCTTACTGATGACTGATAACTGATGGCTGATGACTCATAAGATATGGAAATAAACACAGGGAACCGAAAGCCCCGGATCCGTGCCCGTTATCCTTGTAAAAGTCTGTTCTTGCTGTTAAAGGTCTTGCTCTGCTGCGTTCTGGCATTTCGTGCTGAGGCGGAGGATGTTTACAGTCTATTTGGCAAATTGTTCTTATCTGGACGTGTCGAATACGATTTCACGAACAGACGAAATTTCCTCGCGGAGACAGAAGAGGAACGAGTCAGGCAAGACGAGTTCGATTTCGACCGCCTCTTTCGGCGTGGCTTCCACAGCGTCATGGTGATTGAGGAGACCGCAGGCAGTGTGAAAAATATCCTGAGTCTCGGAGAGGTACCGACGACCTTCACGAAATTCACCTTCGATCAGATAGATCTGAGTGGTGTCCGTTGGGAGGTCCGCTCTAACCGGACGGATTGGACAATCCTAATGGTCCCGGGTTTGCTTAACCGACTGAACGGGCAAGAGGGAAGTATGGAAGGCTCCGGGATCGGCTTGCGCGAGGTCACAAAGTTCGGTAAGTCGCAGTTAGGACTTTCTTGGTACTTCCGCAAGGTACCCGTATGGGCGGTGGATCTGGAAACCAATTTCACCAACTACGGTATAAAAGCAGAGATGGCTGTTACGCCGAAGAGCGCGCTACAAAAGAACTTGGGTTCCCGTTTCGATGCGACGACAACAGTCCTCAAAGCCTTCCAAACTGC
This sequence comes from Candidatus Poribacteria bacterium, assembly GCA_021295715.1. Lineage (NCBI taxonomy): Bacteria > Candidatus Poribacteria > Candidatus Poribacteria bacterium. The sequence continues at coordinate 25,831 of JAGWBV010000031.1, forward strand.
TGGTGATACGATCTTTCAGGCGGAAGCGTATCGTGTCGGTCCGAGGTTCGATGCCTCTCGCTCCGTCGGTGATAACGATGATCAGGACCGCTACTCTGATAACACACCGCTTGATCCTCCCTCTCTGATTATTCCTGGAGACCTTGATAAAAATAACAACGGTATCTTCGACTACGAGGATGACATTCTGCTTTTCGACGTCGATGAGGATTTTCTGGACGAAAGCGATTTGAATAACAACGGTATCCGAGACGAGGAGGAAAACGATCAGGATCCGAATTACGAGTTCGATGTTGGGCTGCAAGGCATACGGCTTTTCATGAACCGTAAGATAAGTCGTCAGGTGAGTGTCGTTGACTTAGATCTGGGGTTACAAATTGAAGAGAATCTCAAACTCAGAAATACACCCTCCTCAACGAAAGCGTTCGCGAATCTCGTTTACCGGAAAGAACTCGCAAAGGCTTCTTCCCTCGTTTTTGAGAACGAACTCAAGTTGGTAAAAGATCGGATTCCTGACGAGACGTGGTATTTTGCTGGATTCTTAAGCAGAACGGAGGAGCAGCTGTATCGGGCGCAGCCAGAAGTCAGAAAAATGGAGAGAGATGGGGCGGTGCAATTTTTCGGTATTGATGGCGGTACCGAAGTCGAAAAACGGCGTAAGGACCCGCTGCTGATGCAGAACGACCTGATTAATACTGCTAAAATTACCTATGAATACTTGGGAATCGACCGGATGGTCACGACGGCTCGCGCCAAAATACAATACGACTACGATTTTGAGAAAGACAATCAACATTATGAAGTCGGCATCTTCAAAACGCTGTACCGTCTGCGTCCCTCTAAATCACTGGAAATCAGTCCGATGTTTAAGTCCACTATCCGTAACGGCTTCCGAATGGCGGATGACCGGCTTGAATACCTCTCCCTAAACGCGGAAATCGACGGTAGAGATGTCTTCCGCCGGCTCCGATTGCGCCAGATTGATCGGGCGAATGTGCGGGATATGGCTTCGGCACTTATCCTCAAGGTCGTCTACCAGTTCACGAAAACCATCAAACTCACCGGTGGTGGGCAAATTCTCCTCTTCAATGATATGCGCAAGAACGACAACGATTTTGTCCGTCAGGCATTGCTGGCTGAAATGGAAAAGAGTTTTGTCGCTTATGAGAAGCGGATGTTTCTGCATATCGGTGCCCGTTACATAGATCAACGCGCAATCGGGGATGTTAACGATCAGAACTACATGGAAATTTTTGTGCGCGTTTTTGGGAAATTTTAAAAAATTAGGAGGTAAGTTTCATGTCAAGTTCCTTTTTTGCGATTTTACTCGCTCTCAGCTGCGTAGTCTCCGTTGCCACCGCACAGGAGGAAATTATGTCTAACGAAGGTCCCACCGAGATAAACGACAAGGCATTGATCGTGAACATGGTGCGTGCAGCGGGCAGCCGTTCCGAGATTAATGTTAATCCGCTGTTGAGTCGTCAGGAAAAATCGGAATCTATTGAAGCAGATGAAGCGATTAAGAGATGGATTGACGATAACGGAGAATCGATCATCGGTACTCGCGGCGGTCCATTTGAACCTACTGATCAATATGTAACGACCTATAAGGATGGCAGAATCTACGTTCATGTGCTTTCTTGGAATGGCAAAAACAATATTACCCTCCCAGCTATTATTGATCGGGTGGTGAAGAATGCGTGGATTCTGGGAAACCCCCAAGCAGATGGCACTTCGTGGGGAATCGTGCGACAGCATCCGTGGGGACTTATAGTTGTCGTCCCAAGGGAATATCAAAGCGGTGTTGATGACATCGTCGTCCTTGATATTGAGGGAGATCCGGCTACCCTTAAGAAGCCGCGATGGGTTGAGGCGGATCCGTCAACAGTTATCTATCTTTTGGGAGAGAATGCGAAGGTTGATGACGGTCTTGTGCACCTACAAGCACAAGATTGGATTGAAGGTTGGAACGAAGAATCAGGTTCGATTTTATGGAAGGTGAAACTCCCGGTGTCTTCTGATTGCGAACTTGCAGTGACCTATACGGCGGATACCGATGCAATAGGCTCAGCGTTCGAGATTGTTGCAGGACAAAACAGAATCACTGGCACAGTCCACCAAACAAGCGGATGGGCAGGAGACTCGCAGAACTTTGAAAGGAGACCGCTTCCGGGAACATTGCATCTCCCGGAAGGTGAAAGCACAATTACGCTCCGTCTTATCGGAGAGGCACAATCCAAGGCAAACGTGAAAATCCATTCGCTTGAACTGATTTCACCTGCCGCGGCAAAGGTAATGATTGCCGCAAGGGAGAGGGCGCAAAAGATGCGTGCGAGTACCGATTGGTTCGTTGCGGCGAAGTACGGCGTGATGTTCCACTGGTCGGTAACGACACAACCTTTGCGTGGACCGCAAAAACCTTATCCAGAGGCAGTGGACGCGTTTGACCTCGATGCTTTCGCTGATATGGTGCGTGAGACCGGGGCTGGCTATGTCATTTTCACGGCTGTACACGAATCGATCGAGGCGGTTATGCCGGAACGCATCTGCAAACGCGATCTGATTGGAGAAATGGCTGACAAGTTGCAAGAACGTGGCATTCCACTCATCATCTATTTCCATCACGGCGTTGGAGATCCCGAGTGGGAGGAAGCCGCTGGATTTCTAAATCCGGACAGGTCGAGATTCTTCAAAATCGAATGCGACATTCTTACCGAGATCGGACACCGATACGGCAAAAAGATTGCAGGATACTGGTTCGATGATCGGTATCCGATTCAACCGTTTGAGGAACTGTATAAGGCGACCAAAGTTGGGAATCCAGACCGAATTGTTTCTTGGAACAGCTGGATCCTTCCGAAAACGACTGAGTTCCAGGAATACTATGGGGGTGAGTTTGGCGGTGCTTTCGTGAATCCGCCAGCAGGTTTCTTTGCCGAAGGTGGTGCTGCAAGCGGGTTACAACCGCACGGTATGATTTTTCTTGACGATCCATGGCAACACGGATATCCGGACACCGATATTGATCCACCTCTGTTCACCAATCAGCAGCTTATTGATTACATGCAGACGTGTATTGCCCAGAAGCTCGTAATTACAATGAATGTGGGAATCACTCAGGATGGAAAGATCTCGCCCGCGACACTCGAACAGCTGAGAGCCTTGCGACAAGCAATCCGAGGGGAATAATCAGTTAAAGGGGGAATGGATGAAGCGTGAACAGCACCTAAATTTAGTAGGTCTTATCTTTACTTCCATTCAAGGGTTGTCGCTGCGTGCACCGATGGTACTATCCGCCTCGTTGATCCAGATTCAGTGGAAGTTACGGGTGAGATTCACGCGCTAAACGGTTGGACTTACTCGCTTGCTGTTCACCCAATGGATGGCAGTATTGTTGTTGGTGGGCAAAACGCACAGGTCCGGCGAATTATACCGCAGTAACCGAAATGGGTCTAAAAAATCGGCGGATCGAACTTTCTCTATAATTCTGTTTGAGCACGCAGGGCTTTCAACTCCATACGAAAAGTCTGCATATCGTTGACTCTCACGGCTCCAATAGCACTAATGACACGGTCATAAGCGACTGCTCCAGCACCTCCAACAAACAAAGAAACATGCTCTTGGAGTCCGCGCCGAATTTTTGCCAATTCACTTGCTATATGCGGATCATCTGTAGGATAAATGATACTCAATCCAACAGCCTTTGCGGCATTTTGTACGACACACCCCACAATTTCTTCCGCTGGCAGATTGGGTCCGAGGTAAGTGACGTGCCATCCTTCTGAAGCCGCAGTTGTTCCCGCAATTAATGCCCCGATTTCGTGAAGCTGACCCCGAGGTGTCGCAATCACTAAGTTTGGCATTGGAGCAGATATATCAAACCCTTGGTGGATATTGCCTAACAGTGTCCGAACAACCGCCGAGACAAGATGTTCGTGTGCAATCCGCAGAGTTCCTTCTCTCCACTGTTCACCAATTTCCTGCATTAACGGTACAACCAACTTTTCGAGGAAAACAGGTTGGCTAAAAGCGACTGATGCAGCGAAAAGGGTCGACTCGAGTGTTCGCGCCTCAAACTGCTTAACCGCTGTGATGCACGAAGCGATGTAAAAACGAAGGGATGTTTCTTGCGAGACATCCTCTTTCGCTATTGCAGGGGACTGCACAACCATTCCCTCCGTTCCAACGAGTTCCAGAAGTTTCTCAATCGGTAGGTTGGCTATGTGTCCAATGCTATGCCCTCCCTCAGTCGCCAGACGCAGCAACGTGAGTCGCGATATATCCGCATCGGAATAGAGACGACGATTCGTTTCGGTTCTCAGTGGTGTGACCACATCGTATCGCTTTTCCCATGCACGAATGGTAAATTGTGTTAACCCCGTCTGGATGGCAACGGTTTTGATACCATATTTGTGTTCATCCGTCATGAATCTTTCCCTTTTCACTCAATAATTGTAAACTAAATCGTAAATGCTCACGTTTTTACATCCAAACCTACAATTTAATATAACATTCTGTATATTATTTGTCAAGAATTTCATCAAAAAATTATATCTGTCAGAATATCAGAATTAAACACTGGAAACCTCGAATTCCTTATGAATCCTCTATTATTATCGAATACTAATTGGGCAATTCTGACGCTACCGAACGACATATTTCTATACAAAATATAGTCACAGGAAAATTGTATAAATTATTTATTGACAAAATATAGACAATATGTAATAATACTGTATATAGTGATTCATGCTCCAATTTAATCTGGAAAATCATACCAATCGCGATTAGAGAACAGATTGGTTTATGAAGCACAACCGATGAAAGGAAACAAGACATAAATGATGCAAGAACATGTAACACTCGTCGACCCGATGGGAAGAGAAATCGGCACTCAGGAAAAAATACAAGCACATCGTGATGGTAAATTACACAGTGCTTTTTCGGTTTTTGTCTTTAACGCCGTAGGCGAATTGCTGCTTCAGAGACGCGCACATACAAAGTATCACTCCGGTGGATTGTGGACGAACACCTGCTGTAGTCACCCACGCCCAGGTGAAAATCATCAGCACGCGGCGCGGCGTCGACTCCATGAGGAAATGGGTTTCGATTGTGAACTCAAGGAGATTTTCAGCTTTATTTACCACATCCAACTCGACAATAGCTTGTTTGAGCACGAACTTGACCGTGTCTTTGTTGGGCATTATAGCGGTCAACCGATTCCGAATCCGGACGAAGTTGATGATTGGAAGTGGATGAAAATCAGCGCGTTGAAGCAGGATGTTCGGGAGAACCCCAAAAATTACACATACTGGTTCAAACTGGCGTTAGATCGCGTTGTTGAACACTCCCAAAAAATCAGTTATTGCGATGAAACTTAGCCACTGTGTTCATATAGGTTTGATATTAGCATTGATTTTCTCGTTGCGAATTGACGGTGCTCCGTCCAAGAAACCGGTAGACGAAATGCTGGAAGTCGCACGAAAGCAATTCTATGCCGCAATTGAAGACGAGAAACGGATTGAACCGACGATTGCATTGTTTAAACAAATTGGACAAGCAGAATCGAATTACACTGGGCGCACAGAGGTCTATATTGGTTCGCTTATTGCGCTCAGAGGGAAACATGCGTTTCTTCCCCACGCCAAGCTTAAGTGGGCGCGGCGCGGTTTAGCAATCATGGATAAAGGCTTGCAGAAAAGCCCAAACGATATTGAAGCATTGTTCATTCATGGGACAACCTGTTACTATCTTCCATTCTTTTTCAGACGCGGTGATGACGCTCAGCGAGATTTCAAGGTAATCATCAAATTGATGCCACAGCAGATGGATACCTATGACCCAGAGTTAATCGCAAATGTCGTTGCGTTCCTACTTGAACGTGCGAAACTGACGAATGATGAGAAAACATACCTCCAAGATATTGGTCGTCAGTTATCGGTCATCGGTTATCAGTAAGAGGGAGTGTCGATTATCGATGATGTGACTTGGTTGGAAAGATGGAAGGGAGGAAGAATCGAAGGATAGATGTCCCCTAATCTTCCAACTTTTAACTCTTAAAAAATGAAATTCGAGTATCTTCTGTTTAATCTCATTGTCGCTGTTGGACCAGTAGTATCGCAATTCAATCGCCAGATTAAGCATTTATCACAGTGGCGACTGAAATTGATCACAAATGGAATCGTCATGATTCCATATATCGTATGGGATGTGCTGGTCACAGGATCGCATTGGCATTTCAATAAAGCGTATACGCTTGACTTCCGGTTGTTAGGGCTGCCGATTGGAGAGTGGCTCTTTTTCATTACAGTTCCGTTTGGATGCTTGTTAGTATGGGAAACATTGTCGGATGCAAAACTATCAACGCCATTGAGATCCCTTCGGTATATCAGAACAGTTTTATACGCTGCCCTACCGATCGGCGTATGGGCTTTCAGCACAGGCAAGCAATACACTGGACTGGTGCTGTGCTGTTTTGGAATCGTTGGAGTAGTGGATACATGGTTAGGAACTGGCGTGCTACTGCAATCGAAAACCTATATCTACTTAGCAATTGTTTCAGTTTTGATTTTGATATTCAACAGTTATCTCACAGCGCGACCTGTGGTTTTATATGGTGAGGCGTATCAGATGGGTTACCGAATTTTGACGATTCCCGTTGAAGATTTCGGATATGGATTCACGTTGATGCTTTTTAACGCGATGCTCTACGAAAAAATTTTTAATTTTACCTTGCGGAGAAACAACGGGCGTTAGGACTGTTGCGTGCGTTTCTCAAATCTGAAGAAACACCCCAGCAAAAACCCTGCGCCGATGTTGCAGGCTGCTATCTTGGGTAAATTAAAGCGCGTAGCCCGTAATGTAACGGAGGACGGTTTTACGTCGAGGCGCGTTATTTACTTAACCGCCCTGAACGAACCGATAGGAATAATTAAAAATATGGAAAATAAAACAGTAGCAGTCATTGGAGGCGGGCTTGGTGCACTCAGCGGTGCGATCCGCCTCGCACGACTCGGATTCTCCGTCCAGTTATTCGAGAAGAACCTGAAGCTCGGTGGTAAGGTCAACGAAGTGGTTTTGGGTGACTATCGATTCGACACGGGTGCCTCACTGTTGACAATGCCATCGGTCATTGACGAACTCTTCGATTTCGCTGGATTCAATAGGTCAAATTATCTCAACTTCGTGCCCATTGACCCAATATGCCGATACTTCTTCCCAGACGGTTCAGTGATGGATGCGAGTGCGGATGAGACGAAAATGAAAACCGCCATCGCGCAGTTATCACCAAGAGATGTGAAGGCATACGAACGTTTTTTGAAATACGCAGAACGTATTCACGACCTAACAGCCGAAATTTTCATGTTTACTCCGATCCATGAATTTGGGAAACTCATGCGTCATCGTCATTTTCGGACACTGTTCAGGCTTCATCAAATTGATCCATTTCGGACAGTTCACCAGAGCGTATCCCGTTTTTTCTCTGATCCGCGCCTCGTCCAACTTTTCGACCGTTATGCGACCTACAACGGCTCAGACCCGTTCCAAGCGCCCGCGACCCTTAACATAATTCCGTACATTGAATACGGATTGGGTGGGTATTACATCAAAGGCGGCATATACCGCTTAGTTGACACATTGAAGACGGTAGCGTGTGAATTAGGTGTTCAGATTCATACATCAGCGAAAGTCGAGACAATCTGCCACGATGGTAAACGAGTGAGTGGAGTGCAAGTTAAGGGTGAGAGAATTAACGCCGATTATGTGTTATGCGGCGCGGACGCTGTTGTTGCATACCACGAATTGATTGATGGACTTCAGCATCAGCGCGAAAAACTGAACCAGTTGGAGCCATCATTGTCTGGAATGGTATTCTTGTGGGGTGTTAGAGGAAAGTATCCAGAGTTAGCACATCACAACATTATCTTTTCCAGCGACTATAGCATCGAGTTCAAACAGATTTTCAGAGATCGGCAAGTCCCAGATGAACCGACGATTTACATTGCGATAACCAGCAAATCGGATGCGGCACATGCACCAGCAGATGGCGAAAATTGGTTTGTGTTGCTGAACATGCCGTATTTGGTCCCTGGACAGATGTGGGAGAAGGAAAAAATGCGGATGCGGAAGGTTGTTCTGGATAGATTAAAGCAACTCGGTTTCGACATCAAAGATCAGATTGAGGTGGAACAGATTTACACCCCAGAGGATTTCTCTCAGCTTTACGCCAGCAACCAAGGAAGTATCTACGGTGTATCCTCAAATAGCAAAACCACTGCGTTCAGACGTCTACCGAATCGAAGCCGTCTTCTTGATGGACTTTACTTCGCAGGCGGTTCAGTGCATCCGGGGGGCGGAATTCCGTTGGTAATATCGTCTGGAAAAATGGCGGCGACGTTAATGGCTGAAGATCATGCATCGAAGGACTTTTAATTATGGACTCCTGGGCTGCGCTCCGCTACGCTTACGTGCAGGTTTCTGGGAAAGAATAAAATGTCTTGTAGCATAAACTTTCATTTTGTGTGAGGTTAGCGAAGCCGTAGCCTGCAACAACGGCGCAGGCGGATCTACGGAAATGAACGTTATTGATCCAACCTACCTCAACGAACCGCAAGGTATAATTAAAATATGAAGCGCAAAATTGTCATCATCGGCTCAGGATTCGGAGGTCTCGCAGCAGCAATTCGGCTGCAAGCCAAAGGCATGCGAGTCACACTTCTGGAAAAGAATGCGAAAGTTGGGGGTCATGCTTATCAATTGGTTAAGGAAGGCTACACCTTCGACATGGGACCCTCTATTATCACCGCGCCTGACTTGATTCAACGTGTATTTGCGTGTAGTGGCACACGGATGGAAGATTACCTTGATTTGGTGAAACTTGACCCATTTTACCGTATCTATTTCCATGACGGTACATCTCTCGATTACACAGATGACAGCGAACAGATGAAACGGCAGATGGCACAGTTCAGCACAATGGATGCTGATAACTACGACCGTTTCATGGCGCATACCCGTCAACTTTACGATGCTGTGATTACAGATGGGTTAGGCGCGACCGCATTTGATTTGCCGACGATGCTCAATTTTCTGCCACGCGCTTTACGGCTTCGGGCACTGATGCCTGCCTACGACTTTGTTAAGAGGTATTTTGAAGATTCGCGTCACCGTTTTATCTTCTCGTTCCATCCGTTGTTCATCGGCGGTAATCCGTTCCGGGCACCTGCCGTTTACTTGATGATCCCGTACCTTGAAAAGACTGGAGGTGTCTGGTTCTGCGGGGGCGGTATGTATAGTCTGATTCGTGCCTTAGAAGATGTGTTCAAACAACTCGGTGGTATCGTCGAAACCGATGCAGAGGTTGAACAGATCGTTGTTGAAAATCGGTGCGCAAAGGGAGTTATTGCCAACGAACATTTTTACGAAGCAGATGGTGTTATTTCAAATGCCGATCTGGTACATACCTACGGAAAACTCATTAAGTCCAAACAACGTAGGAAATGGTCCGACAAGAAACTCAGAAAGACCCAATACTCAATGAGTGCCTTCCTGCTCTATCTCGGTGTCCGTAAAAAATATCCACAACTGAAGCACCATACACTCATTCTGTCCGAAAGATACAAAGGATTGGTAACCGACATTTTTGACAATAAGATTCTTCCGAACGATTTTTCAATGTATCTCCATATCCCGTCGCAAACCGATCCATCAATGGCACCGGAAGGCTGTGAGAGCATGTACGTCCTGATTCCTGTGCCGAATTTGGAGAGCGGTGTCAACTGGGAGAAGGCGAAGGCGGCATATACGGACAAAGTGCTGACGTTCTTGGAAAATGACTTTGGACTGACAGACCTAAAGCGTTCCATTGAAGTGCTTGAAACGTTTACGCCTTCAGATTTCAGACGGGAACGGAACAACCATCTCGGCAGCGCGTGGGGTGTTGAACCAAAGCTGACACAGACAGCATATTTTCGACCGCATAACCGAAGTGAAGATATACAAAAACTCTACTTTGTCGGTGCGAGTACGCATCCCGGAGCAGGTGTCCCGGGTGTCCTGCTGACAGCAGAAACGACGGTAAAACTTGTCGTCAAGGATTTGATTGAGGAGGATTCATCATGAAGAAATTGTGGAAAGCAGAAGAGAATCGGGTTGCCTTTGCGTATGCTCGCAGCATAACCGCCTACTATTCAAAGAGTTTTTACTTCTCAGCAAAGATGCTGCCGAAAGAACAACGTTGGGCGACTTACGCACTCTACGGTTTCTGTCGACACTGCGACAATCTGATTGATACGCCGCGTCAACGGACTGAAACAGAAATCGTTAGAGAGATACAACTCTTGACAGAAGAATTACAGGTTGCTTACAATACAGGTGAGTCTCAACATCCAATTATTCGTGCCTTCATTCTTGTTGCCAAGGCGTATAGTATCCCTATTGAATATCCACTCGATTTGCTTAAAGGGGTTGCCATGGATATCCAGAAGACGCGGTATAAAACATTCGATGAACTCTCTCTTTTCTGTTATCGGGTCGCGGCTGTCGTTGGACTGATGATGACCTATGTCCTCGGCTATAAGGACGAACGTGCCTTTGGTTATGCCAAGCAACTCGGCATTGCCATGCAACTCACCAATATTCTGCGGGACATCAAGGAAGATAAGGACATGGGACGCATCTATCTACCACAGAAGGATTTGGTGAGATTCGGCGTATCGAAGCAAGACATCTTAGAAGAAAAAATGACACCTCAATTGAAAGAACTGATGAAATTTCAAATTGAACGCGCAGATCGCTATTACACTGAAGCTATGCCCGGTATCTCTTTACTCGAAACGGAATCACAGTATGCGATCTATTCGGCTGCTAAAATTTACCGCGGGATCTTAAGAAAGATTGAAGATCATAACTACGACCCATTCTTAAGTCGAGTCTTTGTGCCGTCGAGCCAGAAAATCGGGATTCTGTTACACGAGGGGCTGCGAGGGAAATTTCTATCGGCACAGGAGAAGTTATTTCCAGCCCATTCAGGAATAATCAACAAATGATTCGGGCACAGCACCGTCTTTGGGCGGACATCATCTTTCAACCATATCTGACGTGGTTGTTAAATCGGAACTTCCACGAGATTCAGGTGTTAGGGACAACACCGAAAATACCTGACGATTTACCAGTGCTGCTCCTACCAAACCACAGCACATGGTGGGACGGGTTCTTCGTTTATCTGCTCAACAAAAAGATCTTTCGTCGGACTACCTATCTGATGATGTTAGAAAAGCAGCTATCGAAATACAAATTCTTCGCGAAAATAGGTGCATATTCAATTGAACCTGAGAATCGACATAATATTATTAAATCCCTTGAATACACCGTGGAATTACTGGATCGAGAGATGCCGCTCGTTTCCATTTTTCCGCAAGGGCAACTCGTCCCATGGCATACGCGACCTCTTGGATACAAACGCGGTGTTGAATGGATTTTACGGAAATACGGAAAACCTATCGCTGTGCTTCCGTTGGCAATTCGCACAGAGTTTCTCGGAGAAAAGCGTCCAAGTGTATTCTTCCTGTTCGGTGCTGTCAATTTATTTGATGCAGGGACATTTCAAGGGATGGATTGGCTCGAACAGACTGAAACCGAACTATTAGATGATCTCGCTTTCCGGATTCTTCATGAAGAAAAGGGACAAAATCTGCTGGATTGAAAGGTTGGTATTGCTTTGTTTATCCTGATGCTTATTTCGATGGTTCTATTGACAGTTATTCTAACAGTCACACTGTTTAATGCTGCGACTGCACCGATGCTGAAAAAAACGTTGGGTCTCCAGAGCTATCCACGCGTTTCAGTGTTGATCCCGGCGCGCAATGAAGAAGTCAACATCGGTGATTGTATTGAAGGATTCCTGTCTCAAAACTATGGTAACTTGGGGGTTTACGTTCTTAATGACCAATCGACGGATCGCACAGGCGCGATTATTGAAAAATTTGGTGAACAGTATCCTGAAATTCAGACGATTCACGGTAAACCGTTGCCAGCAGGATGGAATGGAAAAAACTGGGCATGTCATCAATTGAGTCAACATGCGGATGGAGAGATACTCATTTTCACCGATGCGGATAACCGTCCGGCACCAAACGCGATTGCGAATACTGTTGCCTACATGCAGAAGTTGGAGCTTGGATTCTTCTCGGCGTTTCCAGAAAAAGTAACAGGGACCTTAGCAGAAAAACTCGTCGTGCCAGTGGTAGACATGTTCGTTTACGCCGGGCTTCCGTTATGGCTTACCTACTATAGTCGTTTTCCGTCGCTCGCCGCTGCGAGCGGTCTCTGGATCGCATTCACCCGAGAGGCGTATCAACAGGTTGGTGGGCATCAAGCGGTATCAAATCAGATTGTTGAAGATGTCGAACTCAGCCGATTAGCGAAAAAAAGAGGAGTCAAAATCCTGACATCGGCGGGAACGCGCGTTGTCTCTTGCAGGATGTATCATTCGTTCAAGGAGGTCTGGGACGGATTTTCCAAAAACCTTTTTGGACTGGTCGGCTACAAAATGATACCGTTTTTTATTCTAATTCTCGGTCTGTTTACAATGTGTGTGCTACCCTACATCGCTGTCTGGTTTGCACCACTTAGAGGACTGGCAATCGTTGCTATCACTATGAATGTCGTTATGCGGATGGTGCTGTCACTCAAATACAGACATCCGTTCCTCACAAGCATAATTTTACATCCGTTTGGGATTCTATTAACCCTGTTGATTGGTATCAATTCATTCTGTCAAGTTAGAAGCGGTCGTCTGCAGTGGAAGGGACGACAAATTGACTTGAGAATCGCGGTCAGCAGTCAGCAATCGGCGGATGTGAAAAAATTAAACAGGAAACTCAGTTAGATGACGAAAACGAAGCCTGCAACAACGGCGCAGGCGACTCTTGAGAAAAGAACTTCAAATAAGAAGCTCACTGGACGACTCCGCAAGGTAAAATTAAAATATAAAATAGGGGCACTTTATCTACTGTTAGGCGCAGGTGGATTGTGGCATGTGCTCGGTGTATTCCAAGGAGTCATGCGCGTCCTCGCTTCACCCATCATGTTCGGTTTAGGCGTATGGCTGTTTTGGGAATGCTGGGGGGTATACCCACGGAATGAACGACCAAAATTTGCCATCGTCAGTATAGGCATCGTTGTTGTGAGTTTTGGGATTGAATGGCTTGGTGTTCGGACGGGACAGATTTTCGGTTCATACCTGTATGGAGAAACCTTACAGCCATCGATTGGTGGTGTCCCCATCAGCATTGGATCTGCGTGGTTTGTGATGCTCGTTGCTTCGACCGCTGTTGCTCAGAAAATTGTCCCGAAATCCTTAGCAGAAGGGTTCCATTTCAAAGTAGCGTTTCTGGTGGCTTTGCTAATGGTCTGCTTCGATCTACTTATGGAACCGGCGGCAGTGAAATTGGATTATTGGAGATGGTTGAACGACCATATCCCCTTACGGAACTATCTGATGTGGTTTGGATTAAGTTTCATTTTCGCGATAATCGGTTTTCAAGTTGGTGTGCTTCGTCAACAATTGCCTCGAATCGCTTTTCACTGCTATTTTGCGCAACTCCTATATTTTGGATTGGTTAATCTAAGTGGCTTATGAAATCGACAAATAAGGGCTTATTCATTGCGTTAGGAATTATTGGTTTATGGGGATTGAGCCTCTCAATTCTCCTTACACTTGATGTTCGTCGCGCTCACCTTGTGGTGCTGCCTTTGGGCATGCTTTGTCAGACATTTCTGTACACGGGTCTGTTCATCACATCGCACGACGCGATGCACGGTTCAATTTGTCCTACGCACCCGCGTATCAACAATGTAATGGGAGCACTCGCTGTCAGGCTATATGCCTTGTTTTCATATCGTAAATTACAGAAGAAACACTGGGAGCATCACCGAACACCCGCCAGCGATAAGGATCCAGATTTTCACGATGGACACCATACCAGCTTCTTGGCGTGGTATTTCCATTTCATGAAAGAATATCTCAGTTGGTGGCAGATTGTTGGTA
>JAGWBV010000031.1:39964-41878 GCA_021295715.1 Candidatus Poribacteria bacterium
TGGGACATATTTACCCCATCGAACGCCGGAAACTGGATATGATAACCCGCATCGAGCACAAAGCAATGCGTATTCAACGCTCTGGTCGTTCATCACCTGTTATCATTTCGGGTATCATTGGGAACACCATGAGTACCCTTATGTTCCGTGGTGGCGCCTGCCGGTCATACGTAGAACAAGGACGCAGCCCCAATGAACCTTGTAATCTCAGTTGTTGGAACATTTGCTGTGGTGATATTGTTGTGGCTGTTCTTTAGACCGCCCTTCGGAAAGAATATCGTTCGCCTGAACACAGACCAGCGGGTTGTCGCGCTCACCTACGACGATGGACCGAACCCACCTTACACTGATCGATTGCTCGATGTCCTTGCGAAACACGATGTCAAAGCTACATTTTTCATGATCGGGAATTGGATCGAAAAGCATCCTGAAACGGTAAATCGGGTTATTGCTGAGGGGCATCAGATTGGCAATCACTCCTATAGCCATCCGTTGCTGGGCTTCCTACCGCCTATCTACGTCCGACGGGAAATTGAACGCACGGACGACCTCCTACAGAGATTGCTTCGCAGTGAGAACCCTACAGGAGGTTTCAAGGCAGGTGAAGTTGTGTTTCGCGCACCAATGTTGACGCGGTTTTTGCCGGTAGCATGGGTGCTCGCGAAAGGTGATCGTGCACACATTAGTTGCAATGTGTGGAGTTGGGATTGGACAACACAGAATCCCGATAAAATCACTGAAACGGTCCTGAAGAAGACCAAATCCGGTTCAATCATCGTTTTACATGATGGGAAAGCAGAAAACAAGAAGGCAAACCGTTCGGGGACGGTCGAGGCAACAGATCGTATTATCGCGGGACTGAAACGGGATGGATATCAATTTGTACGGGTGTCGGATGTCAGAAGAACGGCAATCAGCAATTAGCAATCGGCTGTCAGAAAAACGGATTAGATTCCAAAAAATCTCGTTTCTTACTGTGGATTGCTATTCCACTGAGCAGGGATCCGCTTCCACTGTAAACAAGTAACTGCTCCTCAGTCTGACGCCTCTACAGAATTTTTTGCGTAAAAAGCGTTTATCTCTCCTATCTCATTCCATTGATTACCAGTTACACACAATTTAAAGCGTTGACCTCGATCAAACTGATATTTAATTTGTCCAGTTTCACCTGGAAATATTCCCCAGACTCTGGCAAGCGCGTCGAGTGGTTTCTTATATTCATCGCTTTCTTGCGCGTTCCATTTCGCAGGATCAATACCGTCAGGCACTTTTTCCGTCGGAAGTTTTTGGTCTCCGTCAAGGAGATGGAAACTCCCTACTGCCTCGTCTCTCCCGACTTGGATGTCAATAATGAGTGTGCCGCCATCTTCAAACGCAGTAGTATCAATGTAAACAATGGCGTAATCCTGATGGGCTACCTCTGGGGTGCGGAAGGTGTCCACCACCTCCTGTGAAGGTTGTTCCGGTGTAAGAATAAGATCGCCCAATCCGGGACGTTTTCCTTCCATGGATGCCTTGAGAAAAAATAGATAAGCCTCTATCTCGTTCTCGAACTCCCCTAAGCATTCGGGGAACTGATTATAGCCTATGCCACCGAGTGGTTTAAACTCATGTGAGATAACCAAACAGTCCACCGGTGAACCTTTTTTCCAACTTTTTATAATTGCTTGTGCTAAGGCATGACTTGTGTCGAACGTCTTATCTTCACGCTCGCGTCGCCGTGCGATCGGTTCTCGTAAACTCGGGGTTCGTCCTAATTCCGCATTCGGGACCCACGTGTTAATGAAGTTTTCGTTCAAGAATTCTATAACTCGATCGTCGGAGAGCTCAACTGCCCTCAGGCTTTTGCCACTCCCTCAGCAGGATTCGTCGAAGAGTGGTCCACTTATTGAGATGGCATGGATTGGTTTCTGT
>JAGWBV010000032.1:0-56255 GCA_021295715.1 Candidatus Poribacteria bacterium
ATACGTCGGGTGATTTCTTTCGTTTTTCTGCTTCGGTAGCAAATATGCAATCTTGACATGTTCACCGCGAAAGGTCATACCTTTGTGTTTTTTACACGATTTGAACTGTGGGTGACCTCTACCAAGTGTTTTCATTTCACGAAAACTTTGTGCCAAACGCTTAAGCATATTTTGCAAAGCCCATGAGTAGGGGATATTCCAATGTTGGTACTTCTCAAGTTTCTTGAGCTTCGTCAAATGGGCAGACATTTTCTGATAGGAAAGTCCTTTGCCATACCGACGGTAATACCGCATGGACACCGCAAGGAAGTGATTTCGCACAACGCCGATGATATTCAACTCGTCGCACAAGTGGTGCAACGTCTTATCTTTGAAAAGTTTGTGTTTTGTATTTCGCATAGATTTTCACACATCACACTCTTAACCCCTGTAAAGTGGGTAGGACCGACACACAACCAAGCGGTTGCGCTTTACATGTCGGTCCAGTGTGATATGAGTATTAAACCACAATTAAGGCTAAATGTCAACTCTTTTTTTTAGGCGTTTGGTCTAATCCACTAAGGCGGTGTCTACATCCCAAACCTAAAGGATTGGGTTTTGACACCGAAATCTGATAAAAGGAAAAGTCGGACGCAAACAACCTGATTGAAAACGTAAAAGACAGAAGGAGATGTAACAGTGATCGGTATCTCTTACCATGCTGGTGGGATGAAAGACATCCCCCTACAAGAAGTTATCACGATTCTCGCCGATGCAGGCTACGACGCAATCGAGATGATGTGCGGTCCAGAAGCGCATATTCCCTCTGGCGAAGTTACCGATGGTTTGCTCAAAGAGGTTAAAACGATGGTCGACGACAGCGGGTTAAAGGTCTCTGTCATTAATCCTTTCACGGGAAAAGGTTTATACCAACTGGCAGCGGAGAACCAGCAGGAAGCAGTTGACCATTACGCGCTTCTTCAAGACGTAGCCGTCGCACTGGGGGCGGGTGGCGTTAATTTCCTGACGGGGTATGGCGGCGAGAAAGGCGACGCGTTCGCATGGCGACTCCTCGTTGATGCCCTGAAGCCGATCTGCCGACGCGCTGAAGAACTCGGTATCACAATGAACATCCACAACCACGAAGCGACGACAATAGATGCCTCTTCAAAAGTTACGCTTCTGATTGAACACGTTGGCTCTGACGCATTAAAATCCCTCAACGACATCACCAATTTTTATCATATCGGTGAAGACATCGCCGAAGTCACCGAAAAACTCGGACCGCTTACTACGCATTGCCATGTAAAAGGCGTGACAGGGATGTATCCCTACAGCACTTTCCTGATTCCGGGCGAAGAGGGAGATGAGTTGGATTTCCGAACCTTTGCCGAGAGTTTAGGGAAAGTCGGTTACGATAAGTATATCTCGGTAGAAACGTTCCCCCACATGCGCATGGAGAAGGCACAAATCGCTCACGACATGATGGCGAACACATTGAAAGAATTAGGTTTACGGTGAAATAAATGTAGCCTGCAACATCGGTGCAGGGTTTTTGCTTGGGTGTTTCCCCTAGGTCTACGGAAAGGAACGTGAAGTTATCAACCCACCTGACCGACCCGCAAGGTATAATTAAAAATCCAATGCTTTGATGCCGGGCCAATCCCGCCACATATCCTCATTCGGCGGTTCCTCCTGCGTTTGTTCTAATTCCGTTTTCCGAAAATCGTATAGCACTGCCTGCCGGATCTGCCGCGAGTAGTTATGCCCAGCAGCATGACCGATGCGATGGTGCCAGAAGACGACATCCCCCGCATTACCGTAGCACTCAACCCCCGGCTCTCTGCTGAGACGCTCGCGGTCGGTTTCATATTGCGGTGTCGGCTCGTTCTTGTATTGGGAATGGTAATCGTAATAGAAGATTTTGTGGCTCCGGGGCCAGACAGTAAATCCACCACCTTCCGGCGGCACATCGTCAATATAGCCGACAGCGCCGAGATGAAACGGATGTGCGTCAACATGACACCCAATTGATTTCTTCGGAACATCGCCGTAAGGTAGCGTGCAATAGATACCACGGACCCGGTTGGGGTGCACCAAATTTCCCTTACCCAAGAATTGCTCTGCCATCCGCCAGACGTTCGGATCGGTAGCAAGGAGTTGAACCATCCAATCTTCGCCACCCGGTTCACGGAAGTTCCACCGGAACCCGCGCCGATTGTTGTCTTTATCAATGTTTTCCTCTTCAGCGGTGAAGGGTCCTATCCAAGTATCGGGATCATCACGTCTACGTCCTTCGGGCGCGCCATCCCAGAGTCTTGCCCGTGCCCGCTCCATCAATTCCGGGTTCAGGACGTTGCGTTTCACCAAGTACCCTTCATTTCTGAAAAATTCAATGTCTTCTCGTGTAAGTTCAACCATTTTTTAAGTATTCCTTGTGGTTAAATGACGTGAGTTTACGCATTAACGCTCTTTGCTCAAATTCGCTCTCTATTTCATTATGAACTACGCACTTTATACTACGAAGACGCATCATTGGACAATTACGCTAACTACATTTCAAGAATTTTAAAGGAATTTAACGATTTTTTCAAGGAAAAGCAACAATTGTCTCACCCCGCACACTGTAAAGATGAAGAGGGTAGCGTTAGATACTTCACCGAGAACGGCAAAATTTGACAACATACGGTGTTTCAACTATAATTAACGCATGTCAAAATTCGTCGTTGTTCTACTGCTATTCATTGCCTATCCACTATACCTTTTTGCGCACCCAGAAGGCATGGGTGAACATGTCGTTGAAGCCCACCGGATTGTAGGCGAACCCCCACAAATTGACGGGATGCTGGATGATGCTGTGTGGCAACGCGCAGAACCCCGCAGCGGTTTTGTTCAACTCGAACCGTCACGCGGTAATCCCGCAACTGACGATACAGAATTCCGCATCGCTTACGATGTGCATAACATCTACGTTGCATTCCGATGTTACGACGCTGAGCCGAATAAAATCATCAATCGGATGACGCGGCGTGGCGATCTCTATGACTCGGAAGTTATTTCCTTTTTCATCGATCCTCATCACGATCACCGGACAGGCTATAAATTCGCTACAAACCCAGCGGGCGTCCAGAGTGATAACTACCGGTACGAGGACACACAACGCGACAGCAACTGGAAAGGAATTTGGTGGGTTGAAAGCAGTATTAATGAACAAGGGTGGTGTGCCGAGTTTAAAATTCCGTTCGCAAACTTTCGATTTACCGACTTCTCACATAAATCTGGGCCAACACAAATTTGGGGATTTGATGTGGAGCGGGTAAATCGTCGGAAAAGCGAGGTTACGGTATGGAAACAGCTAACACAAGCCGGTGTTGTCACGCGGATGTCTGATTTAGGACACATTGTAGGTATTCAAGGCATTGAGACCGGAAAAAATTTTGAAATCTCACCCTATCTCTTAGGGGGTGGTATGGGTGCCGCCGATGCCGATTTAACAAGCCAATTCGGAACGGGTTTGGATGTGCAATACAGCCTCACGAGTGCCTTGAAGGCGAACGTTACCGTTAATCCTGATTTCGCTCAAGTTGAGGCAGACCAATTAGAGATTAATCTGACCCGATTCCCGACGCGTTTTCCTGAAAAACGTCCGTTTTTTGTTGAAGGAAACAGTTTTTTTGAAACGCCTTATGACCTGATGTTCAGTCGTCGTATCGGGAGTCGTGGTAACATCCTTTGGGGCAGTAAACTTACCGGTAAAATCGGTAAATACTCCGTTGGAGTCTTGGGAAACCAAACCGGTGAATTCAGGTTTTCTGAGAGCACCCCGTCCGAAAAGGAGGAGGCGTGGTTTTCTGCAATCCGTGTTAAACGCGACATCCTCAAACGTTCAAATATTGGAGTCCTATTCGTGAATAAAGAACAGCCCGGTAGTGAAAGGTGGAGTCATAGCCGAGTGGGTGGTGTTGATATGAACCTCGCTTTGGGCAAAACCTATCACCTCACGGGGCAATACGCGGGTAGTTTCCATCCGGGCGAAGATAGTGATAACTTCGCGTATACGGTTGATTTCGCACAGCGCAACTATCTCTGGAGTAGCGACATTGGATTTGAACGGGTCGCGCCGCATTTTGAAATTAATCAGACAGGGTTTCTGCGGAAAGAACGAAACCGTGGCTGGCAACGTGTTTCTATGCGGTCCTCCTATTCTCCGCACTGGGGAAAGCACCAATTTTTTTCGGGTATAACCGCTCGTCTCTCTCAAAGCCTTTATACACCCGCGTATTTTGCGGAGTGGCGAGAACGTAACCCGGAGTTGTCCCTTTCGCCTGATTTCGATGAAGACCTGTTCAGATGGAGTGTTGGTGGAAATGTCGGGATGGATTTTAGGGAAATTCTCTTGGATGATATCATGGTGTACTATGATCGAAGCCGGGAAGTTGAACTCACAGAAGTATTTACAGCAGACAGATACGGGTTTGAGATGGATACCGATTCCACAAAACCCATTGCTATCGGTATCGGCGTGGATTTCGCCGACTATTTTAACTTTGGACGACAGCAAGCTGGCAAACAGCGGAGCCTCATGCTTGAGACCACTATCCGTCCACAGAGCAATTTGTCTATAGAGTTAGACAGCGGCTACGCCCAGAGTTTTGATTTGGAGGGGGCAATTGATGGTAGGTTCTTCGTTAGCTCATTGCGTGCTACTTACCTGTTCACGCGAGAGTCGTTTCTCCGGATGTTCGCGCAAACCAATAGGGAACGTCCACTTTCTATGGAAATTCATCAGACGTATCTGCTGAGTTTTCTATTTGGATGGGAATATAGTCCGAAGAGTCACCTGTTCATTGCCTATAACGAAGCTTGGGGCGATGCTCCTGTTGGAGCAGCCTCCAACCGTCAGTTGCAACTGGAAAACCGTGTCATTGTCATTAAAGTGACGTATCTCTATAACTTATAGTCGTCAGTTACCACTTGTTAGTTAAAAGACAGATTTGTTAACCTAATAGTCTGTCATATCTAAACTGATAGGTGTGTTCGACTGATTTTGTCGGGTTTCACTCCGTTCTACCCGACCTACAAAAAGTCAAAATAACGTTGATAGACTACTAAGCTTCCCTTTTAACTGAAGACCGTAGCCTGCAACACCGGCGCAGGCGGATATGAGGAATGGGCATCAAGTCCAAACGCAGGTCGTTCCTCCGCAAGGTAAAATTAAAATTTTAATAAAAAGAGTAGAGGTGTGGTATAATAAAGCCATGAAAGATTTTTTACTGCTATTTTTCAACGTTTTGCTAACGGTAATGGGACAGATTTTGTTTAAACACGGCATGAACACGATCGGTCGTATCAATAGCCTACGAGACGCTACGGGCAAATTGGCGCAGGCATTCCTGAACCCTTATATCCTCAGTGGAATTGCCATATACGGTTTTACAACGCTCGTTTGGCTGATTATCCTGTCGCGTGTTAAACTGAGCATTGCGTATCCGATGTTAAGTTCTGGGTATGTCCTGTCAATCCTGTTTTCCTGGATGTTGTTCAAAGAATCTATCCCTAAGATTCGTATCATAGGTGCTCTGATTATCTGTATTGGGGTCTACCTTGTGGCACAAGGAGAATCTTAACAATGGTAGATCCCGCAAATACGCGTGTTGCCGCCAGCAATTCTTTCGTTGCGATGATCCTGTCCGCAATTCTTCCAGGACTCGGTCAACTCTATTTAGGGCAGCTTCTAAAAGCGATTCTCCTTTTTACCATTTTCGCTTCTGCTATTGGTATTTTCTACCTCAATTCACTGCCAGTAACAGGATGGGATGATTTAATGCGGTTCAAACCCGCAACGCCGGAGAACACCTCAACAGACGAAACCCGCAACGCTGAAGCACAGGAGCCTTATTCAATTCACATCTGGACGTTCGATGATGGCGAAAAACTGATGTACCGACCTTCATGGAAACTGAAAATCAGTGCATCTGTCCAAGGTATTTTATGTTGGCTCTACGCAGTTGGTGATGGATGGCGGGGCAGGCGTAGAACCAGAAGACACCATAATTAATTTTCTGTAGGAAGGAACTCCGATTCCCGACTGATAACTTCTATCTTGGTGATAGTTAACAACTAACTGTATTACAAACTATCGTGGAACGTAATGGAGCGATGCACAGAAGTCAATCGTTTAAAATAATAATTCAGTGGAGCCTCCTCATTGTATTGGTAACCGGGTGCCAAGATGATACGGCGGTTCTGAAAAAGAGTGAAGAACTTCTGAACGCTGGAACGCCACAAGCAGCAGTGGAAGAACTGGAGGCTTATATCGAAACGGTGCCTGAGGAGCCGAAGGCACGAATGTTGCTCGGGAAAGCCTACAATGACTTAGGGCGTTATAACGACGCGGTGCTGGAGTTACAGAAGGCATCACAACTTTATGCCGCACAACCGGAAGAACGGATTGCAGCACGACTTGAGTTGGCTCGTACCTATTTAAGATTCGGTGATAGGGGTTCCGCTTTTCGTGTGCTACGACTCGTTCAGCGGAGCACACTGGATCCTGAAGTGTTGCGCGAAATTATTGAACTCGTCGGAGACACTTATCATACAAAACAGTTGACCCGTGGTGATTCAGATAACTATTCACCTACCTTTTCTCCGGACGGCAGACAAATTGCCTTTGCATCCTTTCGACTCGACAATGGCGAAATCTATTTAATGGACTTAAATGGGCGTATCCAACGGCGTGTAACCTTCACAACAGATTTCAACGATAGTTCACCGGCGTTCCTCAAGACCCCAAACTATCTGTTCTATAGCAGCGAACCGAAGTCATCTCGCGAAGTTAAAGTTGTCATCCAAAGCAGCGGCTCCACTCCGATTTACGCCGGATTCCATGTAACACATATTCATAGCAAAATAACGCGAACCGTTTTACCTGTGAGTTTCGGTGCCCGTGTGCCTCGGACATCGCCTGTTGAAGATCAAGTTGTTTATGAATCCAATGTAGATGGGAATCTGGAATTATATCTCATCAATTTAGCAGGGCTTGATCTCGCACAACTCACACCAGAAGACATTGAGCCGAAACGTATCACTTTTAACGAAACCGATGACGGAAGTCCCGCGTTCTTCCCGGACGGAAAACGCATTATATTTGTCTCCTCTCGCAATGAAGTAAACCAACTTTACACCATAGACATTGACGGAAAAAATGAGAAACATTTCAATCCAAGTCGCTGGGGGTGCTACAATCCCACGGTGTCGCCTGATGGAAAAACGATTGCGTATGTCTCCGCCAGAGAAGGCGACTGGGAGGTATATCTCATTGATGCAGATGGTAAAAATGAGCGGCGGATTACCAGTGACATCGGTAGGTCTATTCAACCCGCCTTTTCGCCTGATGGTCGCTACCTCGCGTATGTTTCCGATAGGAGTGATACTTTCCACATCTACCTGATGTCTCTCGACAAACCTGTCACTCGTGAGGATTTAGCCAGACGCTTACAATAGCCGTCGGCAGTCAGCCGTCGGCAGTCAGTAGAGCATGTGGCAGGTGAGAACGTTTGCAACCGCCACAGGTCCCTGATAGCCATTAAGAAAGGAGGTTAGAAAATCATGTTGCGAGTAACTAAACCAGAAGGCTTCGGCAACATCCAATTGGAAGAAGTGCCGATGCCGGAAATCAATGCGGAGCAGGTTAGAGTACAGACGGACACGACCTTAATCAGTCGAGGTTCCGAACTATTTCGACGGTATATCCGAGAAGAGGCAGTTTCGCCCTCAATTATGGGGTATTCTCTCACAGGCGTTGTGGATGCAGTTGGCGCAGCGGTAGAAGATTATCAAGTCGGTGAACGCGTCATGGTTGTAGCACCACACGCGGAATATGTCGTTGCTGAACCGAACGCAACTGAGGGACGCATCGTCCCGCTCCTTGACGACGTTAGTTTTGAAGAGGGAACTTTTCTACCGCTGGCAACCAGTGCTGTCGCTTGGTCAGATTCGTCTGGCGTTAAAGCTGGGGATACCATCGTCATTCTGGGACAAGGCTTGGTGGGTAGCCTGATGATGCAGGTGTTGCAAGGCTACAATCCCGAACGGATTATAACTGTGGACGCGTTGACACTGCGATGCGAATTGTCAGCAAAACTCGGTGCCAATACGGTCATAAATGCTGAGGATGTAGATCCCGTGGAAGCCGTCCTGGGTCTCACGGGTGGCAAAGGGGCAGATCTCGTGGTCGATTGTGTCGGTGGATACGCCGGAGTCAAATCCTTCGAGCAAGCACAAGATATGACACGTCGGTTCGGTATTATCCAGCTCATCGCTCTCTATCAACAGGCACCCTTACCTTTACACTCCTCAAAGATGATGAGCAAACGCCTCGTCGCAGGTATCTTAACGGATGAACCCCGTTCTCAGATTGCAGCGCGCGCCTTGCGAAAGATACAGAATAACGAAATCCGCGCCTCTGAGATGATTACCCATCGTTTCCACTATAAGGAAGCGAAAGATGCGTTTGACCTGCTCTGGAATACTCCTGGTGATGCACTCGGAGTCCTGATAAAATGGCAGTAGATTCCTTTCCACGAGAAGTCAACTTCCGAGCGGAAATGCGTGATGCCTCCCTTACCTTTTCTGCAACGTGGGGACTTTTCTCGCCAAAAGCGATTGATGCAGGAACACACCTGCTGATTGAGCACTTGGATATCCAAGAAGGCGACATCTGTCTCGACCTCGGATGCGGATATGGTGCCGTCGGTGTCACGCTCGCCAAATGCACGCAAACGGCAACTGTCTATATGGTCGACAAGGATTTCGTAGCAGTTGATTACGCCCGTAAAAACGTGAAACAGAATCAACTTCAGAATTGTCACGTCCTTCTGAGCAACGGTTTTAGTCATCTCCCCGATATTCAATTCGACCTCATTGCCTCTAACCTGCCCGCTAACGTCGGAAAGGAACTCCTACAGATTTTTCTCGCTGATGCGAAGCAGCATCTCAAGCCCAACGGACGACTTTATGTTGTTACCATTTCAGGACTTCGAGCGTTCATCAAGCGTAACTTTCTGAACATATTTGGAAACTATCAGAAGGTCAAACAACGCCACACCCATACTGTTGCTATGGCAACCCGCGACGGATAACTGATTACCGCTGGCTGCTTTCGCGGTGGACTTGACATAGGCACATCCATCAGGTATAATTAACGTATCTTGATTAAAAGCTTTTACAGGATAATCCTAAGTGCATAGCCCGTAATGTAATGGAGGGCGGATTTAAGGAACGCACGTCAAAGTTCTAACGCCCGTCGTTCCTCCGCAAGGAATAATTAAAAATCCGCAAGGAATAATTGAAAATTTGAAATGTTATCATCTACGCCGCTTTGTGTTTGTAGGCATGGCAATGATACTTCTTAATATTGGCTTGCAAGCAGCGATACCAGCGGACACCGCGGGCGAAAAACAAAACACATTCCAGAATATGCTAAACCATCCCCAAGAGCATTGGTACAGCCTTACCCTGATGAACACCAAAATCGGTTACATGCACACGTCTATTGAAGGAACTGAACATCACGGGGAACAGGTCGCTCGGAACAAAACCGATATAGTTATGAACTTTAAGGCACTCGGGACCGATATAACAATTGAAATTACGCGCGTTGAATACACAGGTCCGGACTTAATGCCGCGCCATTTTCTTTTGACATCTAATGAATCGGGTTTGAAACAAATTGAAGGTCGAATTGTAGATGGAATCGCTCACGTTAAAACAACACTCAACGGTGAAACCACCGAGTCAGAAATTCCGATCCCCTCGGACACCGTTTCTGAGCATACAGGTGTCGCGTCCGTGTTAACCCAGAAAGGGCTTAAAACAGGCGATAAACAAACCTTTCATACGTTCATTTTTGATCTCCTGAAACCTGTGAAAACGGAAATTGAGGTTTTAGGGGAAGATACTTTCACCTATCGGTCAGAGGAAAAACAGGTCTATGTTTTGAAGCAGACAATGGACATGATGAATGGTATTACCGCAAAACTGTGGATTGACCCTAATGGCGTGAGTTATCGAACAGAGGTGCCATTGATGGGGCTTTCCATGGTAACGACGAAAACCGACAAGGAAACTGCCCTGGGTGGTATTGAAGAAGTTGACGTTGTCTTAAAAACTCGTATCCTTCCCTCTGGCGAGCTCCCGATCCCAAAAGCAAAACACCTTGAGGCAGAAGTGAAACTTCCAACAGGGAACATCGCCGAAGTTGTTATGTCTACGCCACGGCAAAAACTTGAGGCAAACACTGCACACGCTGGTAAACTCTCTATTCAGGTGCCATCAATTGTCGCCGAAGACTGTCCGAATCTCCCTATCCAGAATGCAGAAGGCGAATTCCTTACCGCAAGTGCCTATATTCAAGCCGATCACCCCGATATTCAATCGAAAACTGAAGATATTTTGGAGGACGAAATCAATTCATGGCGCGCAGCGGAAAAAATATGTCGATGGGTTTATGCCTCTATTAACGACAAAAAGATGAGTGGGGGCTTTGCATCGTCATTAACAGCACTGCAATCGCTCTCTGGAGATTGCACGGAGCATACAGTATTATTTATCGCTCTGGCGCGTGCTGCAGGCATTCCCGCGCGAATCTGCTCCGGTATTGTATTCGCAAAGGATGCCTTCTATTACCATTTCTGGCCCGAAGTCTACGTCGGTGAATGGGTGCAAATGGACCCAACGTTGGACCAGACCATCGCTGATGCGAATCACATTCAACTCGGCGGAAGCATCTTGGAGTCGGACAATCTTATGGAATACGCAGCAGATGTTTTCCAGACGCTCAATCAACTTGAAATTACCATTTTCTAATTTACCTTGCCGATCTTTAATTATGCCTTGCGGGTAAGTAACGCAATTTGGAATTTCACGCTTTTCGTGTTCGAGTCGTCTTCCATTTCATTACAGACTTATGCTTTGACTTAAAAAACAGAAAACGTAGCCTGCAACACCGGCGCAGGCGACTCGTAAGAGAAGCACGTAAAGGTTTCTAACCCACGTCCCTTCTCCGCAAGGTAAATTTAAAAAATGGCATTTCTCAACCCATTTTTCCTTTTCGGACTTCTCGCCACTGGTATCCCTTTAGTCATTCATCTCTGGAACCGTCGTCGTGTTGTGACAATCGATTTTAGCAGTCTGATATTCATCACAGCCGCACACCGCGAAAATGCTCGCCGATTCCAACTCCGTCAGTTTCTCATTTTGCTTCTAAGAATGGCAGTTATCGCACTCATTGCACTCGCATTGGCACGTCCTTTTTTGACACTCGGACTTCCAGTCGCATCTGTGCGGGCAAAGACAGATGTGATTATCGTCTTGGATAACTCTTACAGTATGGCGTATCAAGACATCAATGGCATCAGATTCGACAAAGCGAAAATTTTGGCAACCGACATCATTGACTCTTTGCGACATGGCGATAGAGCCGCCCTTATATTAATGTCAGACATCCCAAAACCTATCTTTCGGCAACTCACACCCGACATTGAGAGCGTTACTGAAGCGATTAACGATACAGAAACTTCCTACCGCACCACGAATGTTCACCCCAGCCTTGAACTCGCCCATGAAATTCTTGCTGAATCGGAGCAGCTCAACAAAGAAATCTATTTGATTTCAGACTTCGCTCAAAACGGATGGGAGAACTGGAATAGGCTTCCAAATCGATCGGGTGCACGCATTGCTCTGATTCCGGTTGCTAAGGGTGAAGCACATAACATAAGTATTAAAGAAATTCGTCCGTCCAATCAACTAATAGGCGTAGATTTACCATTTCAATTCAACGTGACGACTGTGAACCATTCAGTAGCACCTTTGAATCAAAATATACTCACGCTGTTTATTGGAGGCGAGAAACAAAAAACCATGAGTCTGTCTGCGGCAGCGAACGAATCGCTGAATACCGCCCTAACATACAACTTTTCGACGCCCGGTACGCATATCGGTTACCTCACGCTAACGGACGATCGCCTTAATATCGACAATCGACATTATTTCGCTTTCGATGTCCTCGGTGAAGTCCGCGTCCTTTGTGTCGGCGAACAAACGGAATATCTAACATTGGCGTTAAATCCACATACAGATGGTTTCCGTCAGCAAAATAGCGGTCAGTCGTCAGTGGTCAATCGTCAGTTAAGAGAGGATTTGGTTAAATCAGATTCCTCTTTAACGGATAACCGAAAACTGATAACTGATAACTATTCCAATACCATGATTCTACCAACGCAGTGCACACCTGATGAATTTGAGACCTTTCCGTTGGAAGACTATGATGTCATTATCCTTGCTGATGTAGGGACAATATCGCTCCGAATGAGTGCCCAACTTCAAGAATTCATTCGCCAAGGTAAAAGTCTTATTGCCTTCGTGAGTTCTCACAGCGACCCCACAAGCTACAACTTGTCTCAAAATGCTTGGTTACCTGCCCAACTTGGGAATCCGCTAACCTGGGTCCCACCACAACGAGTGCAGGCTTATGAGGAAACACATCCTATTTTCGACATTTTTCCAAGCGAAGGATTCTCTATGCAATACGCGCCGCAGTTTTACAATGGCATAGCACTACAGCCTTCGTCGGAGTCTAACGTTATTGCACGTTTCGGTGATGATACTCCCTTCCTCGTTGAACGAAGTCAAGGAACAAGTGCCGTGATGCTTTATAACTGTGGCTTGCTCGCTCGACTGGTGCCCGCGTCTCCTACAACGTCTGCTCGCACGGCGACCTACACAAACGATCTGCTCGTTAATCCGTATTTCCTGCCGATGCTGCAACAAAGTGTGCTTTACGCGACAATAGCCAGCAATAATATTTTAACAGGGCGTAGACATGTCGGGGACACCTATACAGGATACTATCCTCGGAGTGCCGGTGGAAAAGCGTCTATTCGTTTAATGACTGTCGGCAGTCAGCAAGAGGCGAGTGGTTCACTGGAAACCGATGGTTTCCAAAGGTTTCCGATAGCCGTTCTTCCAATCGCCGAAGACGGCACACTGCGATTTCAAGACACAGAACTTCCAGGCATCTATCAAGTCGAGGTGCAAACACAAAACAGAATTCAACGCGACTTTTTTGCTGTTAATGTGGATACGACTGAATCTGATTTAACAGGGATCCCGTTGGCACAGGCAGCGGCGAGAGTCGGCGCGCAAACAACAGCAGATCAGGAAATCGAAGGAACAACGGTAGCGGCTGATGCTTACAACGTTCAGCGACACGGTAGAGAAATTTGGGGTGAATTGCTCATTTTAGTCGTCTGTCTTATGCTTTTTGAAAGTTTTCTCTCAAACCGGGGGCCCCAACCGTTACAGGGAAGGGGCGAAGGGACACTGACCGCAGGTGGAGTATAATGGCAGATCTTTTGTATGTCACGCGTCCATTTCGGATTTTGTGCGCAATCGTCTTACTGAGTGTCAGTGTCCAACTTGAAATTTCATCAGAAACGGTAGATGCTACGCAGAAAAAAAAAGCGGTTTTAGCAAATGAAGCGAGCATTGTACGCAGCCTCGTAATTGATGGAAACGAATCGTTCTCTGAACAGCAAATCCGTGTGCTAATGCGGACAGATGTCTGGAGTGTTTACGATGCAACCGTTTTGAAAGCAGACCTTGAGGCGATTACACGTTTTTATCGGGAGAACGGGTACCGTTTCGCGCGTGTGGATGAAGCGCAACTCTCTGTGAAGAAATTCGCGGATGGTGTTTATCTCGGCATTGAGGTTGACGAAGGTCGTGTCGGCAACATTATCGTAACTGGGAATATACAGACGAAAGAAGACGTTATCCGCCGAGAGCTCCTGTTTATGCAGGGCGATATCTATACTGAAGCAGATAGAGAGGAAAGTGAACAGATCCTCCGCCGCAAGACTTATATTGGTGCCGCAAAGGTTGATGCCCAATGGGATGAACTGTCGGAATCCGTCACGATTCACGCCACTATTCGGGAACTTTTGTCCTTCCCATTTGGGGCGGATCTGAACCTAAACAACCAAAAAAGGTATTGGCTACTACAGTATCGAGATCCGAACATATTCGGCTCGGGTCAAAGCACCCTGTGGCGCTACGAAAGGATTAGTGAAGTAGGGGAAAAGACGCGTAGCCTTGTGAGAGGAAGGTATAATAACCCGCGACTCTTCAAGTCGCATTGGAACTTTGATGGTGAGTATATCCAGAAACGTGAAGGCGATGCCTTGGTTGTGCTACTGGAACGTCCCCAATATACCTTGAAAAGTCGATGGAGTGCAAGTGTTCGTTTGTCTGAATCGGTTAAT
The DNA here is from genome assembly GCA_021295715.1 of Candidatus Poribacteria bacterium. Classification (NCBI taxonomy): domain Bacteria; phylum Candidatus Poribacteria; species Candidatus Poribacteria bacterium. Next base: position 14,301 of record JAGWBV010000032.1, read on the forward strand.
CCGATATATTGGTATGAAAACGCGGAGAAAACCGATACGTTTGAACAAAATCTACAGGGAACCTTTGCAAACGTCCGGCGCTATTTCGGGGACCGACGCCAACAGAATTATATCGGGTTATGGGCAGCTTCACGACGTTCAAAATACGTACTTCTTGAAAAATCAAGCGGATCCGATGCAATGTTAGAGAACCGAGACCTAAAACGGATCGGATTCACCTTAGGTAGACAACGTATCGCATATCACAAAACCCGATTCCTCCGACGGATGGGGCAAGAGGAAAACTTTCTTATCGGTTCTCAATACGCGCTTTCTCTTGGATACGCTTCACCTTTATACGCCTCCGACCGGGCAGAATCTTACGCCGAACTGGCTTTGGTGTCCGGATGGATAAATGGAAGTAAGCTCTTTAACTTATCAACGTTGGCACTCAGCACGAACTTCACGAGTCGGATTGAACGTTCCATTCTCCAAGCGCAAACCTCTTGGTTTTATACAGATGTATTCAACGCAGGTGATATTTATACACTTGAAACCGGTTTTAGAGAGAACGGTCTCTTCGATTTTCATCAGACGTTTGTCGTGCAGTTTAAAACGGAAATGCAGTTTGGATGGACTGGACGCAGCCAAGTTCTCTTAGGAGCGTTCGATGGGTTACGCGGCTACGCCTATCGGCAGTTTAGTGGTGAAAAGATGATGTTGCTGAGCCTCGAAAGCCGAACGATATTCGGTGGAACGGTTTTCCGAAAAATAGATGAAGCACTGGCAGCGGTTGCAACATCTGTGGCGCGTCCCTTTAGCGACCGAAGCGTTCATCTCGGGGTTATGTTGAGCGGGGTCATATTTGCAGATGTTGGATACATCTGGAACGGCAAACACACCTTCAGTTTACTGAGACCCAAGCGAAGCGTTGGCTTTGGGTTGCGTGGAAGTCTCTCTCAGTTTAGTGGGACCGGTATTCTTCGAGTAGAATTCGCCTTCCCACTTGATCCACCCTTTTCCCCATCGTTTAGACCCCGGATTTTCTATGGTCAGGAGCGAACTTTTTAATTTATCTTTTGCGTCGTTTTTAAGGAAAAGTCTAAGCGAGTAGTCCGTAATGAAATGGAGGACAGATATACGGAGAGGCACTCTATGTATCAAACCCACCTGACCGAACCGCAAGGTATAATTAAAAAACGGAAAAGAACGTGAAACCATCAATCCACCTTACTGAATCGCAAGGTATAATTAAAAAAACGGAAAATATCACATGGCGAGCTATTCTGTTAGGATTGTTATCGCTTCCACTCAATATTTACCTCGTCGTTCAAACAGAAACGGTGTGGACAACACAATATCCCACCACGATGGCGATTTTCTTCAACGCCGTCTTTACCCTCTTCCTCGTTGCAATATTCAACCTATTCTTAACACGCCATCTCCCGAAATGGAAACTCACACAAGCAGAAATGCTAACGGTGTATCTCATGGTAACGCTTGCCTGCGTCGTTTGCGGACATGACCTATTGCAGGCGACAATGTGTGTTTTGGGGCACGCGGCGTGGTTCGCTACACCAGAGAATGAATGGCAAACGCTTTTCTTCCGCTACATCCCGGATTGGATTGCTGTAATGAATCGGCGTGCCTTAACCGGCTACTATGAAGGCACCTCAAATCTATTCGAGATAGAGCATATTCAGGCATGGCTCACACCGGTATTCGCGTGGCTTGTGTTCTTCTCTGCGTTGGCGTTCTCTATGATGATGCTCAGTGTTATTCTCCGTAAACAGTGGATTGAACATGAAAAGCTGAGTTATCCGATCATCTTACTCCCGTATGAAATGACGAAAGATGCGGGTTTCTACCGAAACCGACTCCTCTGGATAGGTTTTGCTATCGGATGCGGGATCGATTTGCTCAATGGAATTAGTTTTCTCTATCCTTACGTGCCGAGCATCCCTATCCGCCATGATATTGGAATCTTGTTCACAGAAAAACCGCTGAGTGCTATCGGTTCAACCCCTATTCATCTAAACCCCTATGCCATCGGAATTGGTTTCTTAATGCCGCTGGATTTGTCGCTCTCTTGCTGGCTGTTCTACCTTTTTTGGAAGGTACAACTCGTTTTTGGCGCAATGACAGGATTGAACCAGACACCGGGTTATCCGCACATTGATATGCAGTCGACGGGTGCATATTTTGGTCTCTGTTTCTTCGCACTTTGGATAACACACAAACACCTCTGGCAGGTTGCACGCAATATTTTAGGTTTGAAAACAAATCTTGATACAAGAAACGAACCGATGGGATACCGCGGTGCGTTTCTTGGGTTTCTGCTGGGTATCGCAGTTGTTTTTGGATTTTGCCTGAAGGCAGGAATGTCATGGTGGGGTGTACTTGGGTTCTTCAGCATACAATTTATACTTGTTTTAGCGTTCACCCGGATGCGTGCCGAACTTGGAACACCGACGATGGATTTCTATCGTGCCGGTCCTGGACTTTTTCTCACCTCGCTCGTTGGGTCCAGAAAGATTGGTGCTCCAACGCTAACAGGGTTCGCTTTCCTCTACGGGTTTACCCGTAATTACCGTTCGCAACCGATGCCGAATCAATTGGAAGGATTTAAACTCGCTGACAGAGGTGGAATCAACGTTCGTCAGATTCTCTGGGTGATGTGGGGTGCGACGGTTATTGGGCTGGTGATTGGCTTCGTTGCGTTCCTTCATGCTGGTTACTTACATGGTAATCTCGGAACGTGGCGCGGGCAGGAGGCTTTCAGTGATCTACAACGCTGGCTAACGCTACCGAACGACACAGACTGGGGACGCATGGGATTTTTTGGCTTCGGTATCACCCTGACGCTCACGACGCTCTTTATGCGCCTGCGATTTATTTGGTGGCAACTCCATCCACTCGCGTATCCGCTTGCGGGCAATTGGAACTTCGGTAGGCTTTGGTTTCCTGTATTCTTGGCGTGGGTGCTAAAGTCTATACTGATTCGCCACGGTGGGATCGGGGCGTATCGCCGAACACTGCCACTGTTTTTAGGGACAATGCTCGGCGAATTCGTGATGGGGAGTCTTTGGGCAATTTTAGGACTGTTTCTCGGACAGCGGATGTATTCGTTTAAACACTGGTAACCCTACGCCTTTAATCCGCTGCTTTTTGCAAATGGATGTTCCCGCCAGAGGTATGCAATTTCAGCAAGGGACCGCCGCCATTGATGCTACCTTTCAATCTATTTCTGGGAACCTTCCCCTGGATAATCGATGCCACCACAAAATCCGTTGAGACGCGTCCACCGCTGGTTTCCGCGTCTACGTCAATCGCAATATCTGGGATAAGCGTGACGGTTATTCCACCACCCGACGTGCGCAAACGACACGCCTCCTGGAGTTGTGTTTTCATAACGGCATGGATGGAGCCTCCCGAAGTTTTGGCATTTACATCGCCACCGACGTTTTGTAACCTGATACCACCGCCAGAGGTCTGGACATCTGCCCCTCCACTGCACCTGGCAACCTTGATACTGCCGCCTGATGTCTTGCCCCAGATAGAACCCTGAATCTCACCGAAGCGAAGACTACCGCCAGAAGTTTGTGCTTGAACGTCACCCGCGACATCGACGACTTCGATACTACCCCCAGATGTTTTCAAATCGATTGGACTCCCACACGATGTGAGTTTGATGCTGCCACCGGAGGTCCGTCCCCACACCGTTCCTGTGATGTTCCCGAAACCTAAACTCCCACCCGAGGTATGTGCTCGAACCTTACCCTCAAGGTCACCGACTTTGATGCTACTGCTTTGGGTCGTCAAATCAACATTATAGTTTTTGGGGACCGTCACGTGGAAACGAATTTCCAAGCGATTCAGTATTTTTCGCCAACGTTCTCGTCCATGTTTGAACTTACTCTCAGTATGAACATCGGTATCCTCGGGCGAGAATGATACCTCAAAGTCAGCAAGTGCTTCTTTTGCCGATCGTTTCAAGGATTTTGCCGCTTTTGTGATCACGATTTCAATCTCATCCTGTTCGGCGGTTTGGATTTCAATTGCTCCGAGTTCCGACGCAATTGTTAAACTTCCTCCAGCCTTGACGCTATATGTTCTTTCAATCTTTTCCAAAATCGATTCCTCCGCCGTTAGAGACATGGATTGGCAACCAACACTATAGAATAGAAGTAATGTTGAGAAAAAATGGATAGCGCGATAAACACTTTTATCATTTTGGCTATCAGCCATCGGCTGTCGGGAACCTTTAGACAAGAGGTTTATTCGTGAACTCTCGCTGCGAGGCAATCCGCTTGCTGATGGCTGACTCCTATTTTAAAGTTCTTTGTTCTGCTCAACCTGTTGTGTCCGAATCTCTTGGAGTATCTCTACAACAGTCTCCATTTGCCCTTCAAGCTTGGCAATACGCTGTTCGACAGATGTTGTGTCCTCATCATCGTCTGAGGTGACCTCAACGGTCTCCGCAACATCGGTATCATTTTCTTGTGTTTGTCCGCCCCATACGTCTTTGAGGAAGGTGGGCATTGATTGTCGCACAACTTCCCTGACATCCTTTAACTCATCACCAATTGTTTTCTTGATTTGTGTGAAGTCAACAAACTCATCAGCGCAGCTTTCTTTAACGTAGGCAGCGACTTGATGGCAGGCAAAGCAAACATCGCCGAAAGAGGCGTTATCGTCTTCCAGACGTTCAAACAGATCGTCGGGCACTGCACCGAGATCGGTCAGGAGTTCAAGTGCGTTGTTAAATTGCCGAGCGCATCGCTCCTCACTCCCTGAAAATTGATCTGTAATTGCTGAGGTTTCTATGATGCGTGCTGTCATTTCCAATAGCCTCAGAATCTGACGGATTTCCTTTTGCCGACGGATTTCCTTCTGAGCTTCACGTTCGTTAGACATGATTTTCTCCTATTGTCCCGCAGGTTTCCGCTATAGGAGACCCGCGCTTATGGATTTGCCTATATAGAGTCCCTTAAGACTAAAAAGGATAGTAAAATTTTTTACTATTTTATAGTTACCAGTTACAAGCGGGTGCTTTACTTGGGTATTTCTGCGGATTCCCCTTGTTAAACGGAAACCTCTTAACTGAAAACTGAAAGGTTTTTCGCAGAAAAACCGTATTCTCACTGCGAAGCAAACCGACAACTATTCTATAGAGCTAACTCAGACCAAAAGGATAGTGGGAAATTTAACAAGGCTGGCTACATACTATGAGGTATCTGACTTTAACTCAGCGACGTTCCGACGAATTTTAATCGTCGCCTTAATAATATCCTCTATGTCCTCTTCACTCGCCATCAGGACGTTCTGACTTAAGGAAAGACCTGTTTGACATATCTTTTCCGTTTCAGGGCAATGTACACCCTCATAATTGAGATCCTGACCGAAAAGGTTAGAGGCGAGGAAGTCTGCTCGATACATAGGCGTGGTATACCAATACCCCATCGGTATCCCTTCGGCGCGCATTGCCCGGAGGAACGTCTCACGTGAAATGCCTTCAAATTCCTCGGAATCAAAGATCGCCTTATAGCCGTGACATCCGCCACGCGTGGCACGCGGGTCAAGCGGCGTGACTTTAATACCTGGAATCTCACCAAGCCAACCATCTAACCACCGCATGTTCTTATGCCGGTAATTAGTTTCAGCCTCGAGCCGAGTCAAACGGGAAAGGAGTAACCCAGCTTGCCATTCCGTCATTCGGAAGTTTCCCCCAAAGGGTTCCGCCTCTCCGAACTCAGCATCGAGTAAGGTGCGACCACAGTTATGGAGCGCGTAAGCACGTTCGTAGAGTTCTCGATCGTTTATAAGGACGATGCCCCCTTCGCCAGCACAAAGATTTTTCGACGATTGGAAACTAAAGCACCCGAAGTGCCCCCAACTGCCGACCCCTCGCCCGCGCCATTCCGCGCCGTGTGCTTGTGCACAATCTTCGACAATCTTCAGGTTATGCCGATTCGCTATGTCGATCAGCGCGTCCATATCCGCTGGATACCCGGCAATATGAACGGGCAAAATCGCCTTCGTCTTTTCCGTTATCGCGGCTTCCACTTTGGAAGGATCCAGCAAAAAACTGTCCGGTGCAGTATCCACAAAAACTGGCACAGCATGCGTCATCAAAATGGCGACGACCGTCGCCTGAAAGGTATACGGGGTCGTAATGACTTCATCACCCGGACAAACGCCAGCGGCTTTTAAGGCGATATAGAGTGCCGAGGTGCCGCTATTGACGCAAACGCCATAGTTCGCACTTTGGAAGTCAGCGAATTGTTGGGCAAACTCAGGAACCTTTGGTCCCCCAACACCCCATTGTCCGCTTTTATAGATGGTTTCAAACGCTTCAAGGTCTGCTGGATCAAACGTGGGCCATGCGGGGAATCCAGCAGTTCGGACAGGTGCGCCTCCATTTATTGCCAATGTTGCCATATTTTTAATTTTCCTTGCGGTTCGGTGAGGCGAGTTGAATGAACTACGTGCCTCTCCGTATATCCGCCTGCGCCGTTGTTGCAGGCTATCGTTTTCGCGTTCAAGACGATAAGGTCTCTACATAATTCTGCAGATCTGGAAACCCCGCTCTACGCATTACTTCTTGTAAACGACTCTCCAAATGACCAGATTCAACTTCAGCGATTAATGCCTTTAAGACTTCCAGTGCTTTTCCTTCCAATTCAGTGTCAATCGCGCCCTTCTGCACTGCCTCTTCAAACTCGTCCTCGTCCTGAATTTCGTAGGTGCCATCTGGATTTATCCACAGGTCTAAGAACAGATCTGTTATTTCAAAACGATTCAGTTTTCCATTTACATCCACACTCCGTTTGACCGGTTTCAGAACATCACAGTAATAGCCGGTCCACTCGTTCTCCAGATTATAAACCTTGCCGACATCATACCACGACCCTGTAAACACAAACCAGACTGCAGCGAAGTTATCTGCCAAAACTGTCTCACCGTTCTGAACTATCGGCGAGGACGGTTTAACCCGTTGGGACGTAACAATGACCGCATCGTCGAGGTACAGTAATTCCTGTTGAAAATGATTGACTCGATCAGGGGGTCTTTTATAGGTAAGTGTTACTGTTTCCATTTTTCTAATTTTCCTTGCGGAAGAACAACGTGGGTTCCTCAAGCCTAAAGAAACACCCCTCTGCTACGCTTACGGGCTGCGGGTTTGGGGCTAACGAAAACCTCTTTACTGACTGCTGACAACTGATTGCTAACCGCTAAACGGCGCGATTGCTTCACGGAATGCTTTAATATGTACTGGCGTTGTCCCACAACAGCCACCTATTAAGTAAGCCCCTGCTTCAAGGAGTGTGGGAACGTAACTTGCCATCTCTGTTGGGGTCTGCGTATAGACGGTTTGGTGGTTCTCATCAAGCTTCGGCATGCCAGCGTTAGGATACGCCATCATCCGCTTACCATTAATTCCTGTTGCAGTGAGTGCTGTGTGCAACTGTTGGGTCCCGAAAATCGCATAAGGCATTCCCGTATGTTCATCGCGTCTGGATTCGGCACCACAGTTCACGCCGATGATACTCACCGACTCCAACAGAGAATCTCCTGCCGCAGATTCGTTGTTCATGAGAATATCAATTAGATCTGCTGGAGAATTTCCCCAGTCAGTTCGATAGATGATATTACCGGTGCGCCGTTCTTTTGTCCATTTGTAGGTCATGTTCACGGCAATAGGGATACCTGTCTCGCGCGCAACATCTACAGCGATCGCCGCTTCTTTGGCAGAAAACATCGTCTCAAGACAAAGAAAATCCACGCCTTCTTCTGCGAGGGTATGGATAACCAATTTATGTGCCTCTCTCGCGTCCGCATTTGGAATGCCGAAAGTGGTATCTCCGCTGTCGGCTTCAATGGCACCGGGAGAGGGTCCCACAGAACCAGCAATATAGACCTCTCTGCCACTCTGTTCGACAGCTGTTTTAGCGTGTTGAACGGCGAGTCGCGTGAGCCGTTTCGCATCGGATTTGTCTTGTCCCGCCATCTCCAAGTGAAGCGGAGATGCCACGAACGTGTTTGTCCCAATCGCTTCAGCTCCCGCACTGATGTAATCCGAATGAATATCAGGAACAGCGGTGGGGTGTAGCTCGTTGGCAAGTGCGCTGTTAGCGAGTTCTATACCACGCGCAAATAACTGTGAACCAAACCCGCCATCGTATAAAATTGGTTCATTAGACTTCAAACGTTCTTGAAAGTTTTTAATTTTACCTTGCGGAGAAACGACGAGCGTTAGAATTTTGACGTGCGTTCCTTAAATCCGCCCTCCAAATGTAAAGCATTCTGCGCAGGTCTCCTATGGAGGCTTGCGGGACAATGCGAAGCAAAATTATGCCATTTATGGCATAATTTCATTACAGGCTATGTGCTTTGGGTCAAGCAAACTCATGTTTGCAGTGCCTTCCTTTGGAGTTGCTATTTCGTAGCATAGCCTGTTAGGCTGTGTCACTGCTCCATAGATGTCAATTTAAGAAGAAACTGAGCATGGCATTGTAGGGTGGGTAGAACGGATACAACCCAAACCGTAAAAATCAGAGAAAGACAAAGTTTTCATCAGACACGCCACATTGATAGAACCGAGTGAAACCCAACGCTTTCGTTGTCAAATACCTGCGACTCTGGCGGTATGAAGTTGGGTTTCGCTGCGGTCTTGAGCGCATATGACGACAGGTTGGATTCCAGGCGTATTTGGCACTGCGACCTCTCTGTTTCCGTTCCGCTCTACCCAACCTACCGGACCCCGAAATCCCTAAATTGACACCTATGGTTAGGCTGTGTCACTGCTCCGTTCGGGTAGGAGAACCCAAGACCTACCCTTATAATGTTGTTGGCATCGGGTTAAATTGGCAGCCTTCCACGAATATATCAAAGAAATCGGGCGTTGTCTCCAATTCAATATGTTCAATATTGTTGACAAACGCTTCAATATCAGCACGCTTTTGATCAGAGAGGAGGACAGCTGTCGCGCCTGCTATCGCGGCGTTGCCGATCTTAACAACGTTCGCTTCTGGAACGGGTGCGAGAAATCCGATTTCAATAGCATCCTGTAGGTTAACATAATTGGCGAAACCACCTGCCAAAAAGAGTTTTGTTATATCTTTTGGAACGCAGCCGAAGTGCCGCAGAACAATATATTGTCCACAGTAATTCGCCGCCTTGGCTTGTGCCAAATTGCTTGCATCCTCGCGTGAGAAGGTGATACCGTGTTCCGGCAAAAGGGACATGATGCGTTGTTTCCTATCTGCAAAAACGCCTTTTGGACTCATCTGATCGTTCCGACGCAGCTCAGCGAGGAGTGAAATCAGTCCAGAACCGCATAACCCCTGTGGTGTCTCCCCCTCTGGGGTCTCACCACCAATCGTCTCGTAATTGAACTGACCATCGTTCCACTTTACAGACTCAATAGCACCCGGGTAAGCAGGCATTCCGTATTCAATGCCGCCACCTTCAAATGCGGGACCGGCAGGACATGACGCAGCGACCATCCGTTCTGCATTTCCGACAACCACCTCTGTATTCGTTCCAACATCAACCAACATGATGACTTCATCTCGCGAAGGTATATCAATCGAGACTAAATCCGCCGCAACGTCTGCCCCGACATGGCTCGCGATCAACGGTAAGCTGTAGACCATCGCTTTCGGATTCGCGCGGATACCCAAGCGACGCACTTTTTCAATAAGAGAAGTGGTCGAACGGACGCCCTCCCGATACGCATGCTCAATCAGAGATTTATACGGCTTTTGCCCGATGCTCTGAACGTCATGTTTGAAGAAAATATCACGCATCGTTGTGTTACCAGCAACAACGACTTCATAAATCTCTTGGCGAACGAAGTTGTGACGTTCGCACATCTCCATGATTTCGCTGTTGAGTGCAGCAATCAACGAGCGGCGCAGTTCACCCTGAAATTCACCATCATAGGAGATGCGATTCATGATATCGCTCCCACCAAAACGCTGCGGGTTCTCAAATGAACTGACAGAAACCGTTTTCCCGTTCTCTAAATCAACCAAATTCGCCACCACCGTCGTTGTTCCGATGTCCAAGGCGAGTCCGTAGAGATGTCCGCGGTAACGGTCAATAGGATCGTCATTGTAATAGACAACCCCATCGCGATGGGTAACGCGTGGATCTAATTCGGACGCACTACTATCTGTCGTAACGGTGTGCGTCAAGATCCTTGGTGTGCGTCGAAGCGGTCCGAACTCAATGTCTTTGTCAATGTCAAGAACAACTGCTTGGCAGGCGAGGCGGTAGTTATCTCGGAGGAAGGCTTCTGTTTCATTTGGAGGTCGGAGGCTGTCCATACCATGCTTAATCTCGACGATACATTCGTGGCACTGTCCGGTTCGGAAACAGGAGGTGGGTACTTGGACGGTTAAATCGTCTGCATAGTCAAAAACGGTTTTCCCAGGCGTGAGTTGATAGGCGTTTCCGTCACACGTAATTGTGCCCGTGCTGTGTATTTTTCCCGATTCGTCGGGAGCGTCAGTCTCCCACGCATTGCGATAATCTAATTTATCGTCTCCAACACAAAGAAGACCTGTCCCTTCATCAATCTTTCGTTGATTTCTGCAGCCGAACTTTGCTGTACAATGATCAAAGCGATTTTTGTAGGGACACCGATACGTCGCTTGTTCATCGGCGTGTACAACCAGATCTTCAAAAATTTGTGTAATTTTACTGAGGCGTTTTTCGTATTCGGCTTTATCTATTTTTTTCATTCTACCACTCTTCGTCCGGCTCCTCAAGGAATTGCTTGGCGAGCGCGACGCATGCCAGGGCATCTTTGCCATACCCATCAGCCCCCATATCATCAGCAAACGTCTGTGTAACTGGCGCACCCCCTACCATAATTTTGACTTCTTCCCGTAAGTCTTCGTCAATAAAAGCATCAATTGTTTTTCCCATGTTCGGCATTGTTGTTGTTAGGAGTGCCGACATCCCCAAAATCGGTGCTTCATGTTCCTCAACGGCTTCAATGAACTCATCCTCAGAGGTATCAACCCCTAAATCGTGGACCACAAAACCTGCCCCACGCAACATCATGATGCACAAATTCTTGCCAATATCGTGCAAATCGCCCTTGACGGTTCCCATAATCACAGTCCCGATCGGTTCAATCCCGGATTCTGAAAGAATTGGTTCAATATACGCCATTCCGGCTTTCATTGCACGGGCACACGCCAAGACTTCTGGTACGAAAATGAAGTTTTCTCGGAATTTGATGCCAACGATCCCCATCCCAGCAATGAGACCATCATCCATAATTTCCAATGCTTCTGTGCCTTCTTCCAGCGCAGCTTCTGTCAATTCATCAACAGTGTGATGGTCGCCGTCAATCAGGGCAGCAGCGATGGCTTGCATAGCTGGGGTCGCTTGTGCAAACATCTCAATGGTCCGTGTTATCTCGTCGGGTTCTTCCAGGAACTCTTCGATCTCTTCCCGTATAAATTCGTTTGCAATGTCATTAATAGATGCCACGAGCTTTGAAGCCTCCTCAAAGATACAATGATACCACACACTCGGAAAAATAACAAGTGAATTTTGGAATGGACTCAATGCCATTCAGTTTTCTGGTAGGCGAAAACTCCGATTCCCGACTTTCTTCTCTAAGAGCAACCTACCGGCAGCGAGTTATCATACACAACCAACAGAAAGTCGAACACTAAATGCCCTATAATATGAGACGGGTATTGTATCACAGATTGCGTGGAACGTCAAAAAAACAAGAAATTTTTAGCGGAATTTAGAGAATAATCCGCGATTCAGATTATCGGAGAGAAAAATTGAAAGTGTTCTACTTTATGAGCATGAAGATTTTCGCGGCTCATAATCGAAAAGGGCCTCCCCGGTAGCGTCCATACGGTTTCAAGCGGATATAAAAAACGGCTCAAACCAAGTTATTACTGGATTCAAGCCGATTTAGAAAATGTCTGATATTTGCGTTTATCGGGCGTTTTTGAGGCTTCCCCATGTGGTTGTGAGCTTCGCTTTAGGGTCTACGGCGGTAAGATTAGCATCGCCAAAGTACTCAATTTCGCCAATTTGAAAGTACGCCCCAGCCGGGTTCGATGCGGTGTCTAAAGTAACATGCCGAAAAAAGCGATATCCTGTGGTTTGAACCTCGAAATCTTCCCCTGCCTCAAAAAGGACGACTTGCAGTCGCTGCTCCCAAAAGCTATCCCCGTCGTGAGAAAAGATGGTCGTAAACGCCTCGCCGTCATTCGACCCCTGAATCTCCCACACTGTAGGGTCCCTCGCAGGAACATCGTTCGCTGAAGATACAGTGAAATGTGTCAATGCGTACGGCTCCTCAAACTCAGCTGTCACGTGCAGACCTTCCTCCGGAATGCCGCCCCCAAGTCCGCAGCACCATTTGTCATTGCTGGGTCCAAGGCGGTTATCGAAGACGTTAAACGCAAATTCACCGCCCCCGAATCCGGGTTCATCGTTAGCTGAGAAAATGGCGTTGTAACCGCTATCTGCTTCAGGTTCACCATCGTCTTCTGGGTCGGTTAGGTCTCCTCCGAGCAGTGAATCCGTTCCTTCTCCCAAGACTTCCTCCGCCTGTGCCAGGTTGCTCGTGCTGATAACACAATAGGCTATCATCAACACAAATCCTGCTAAGACCATCATAATTTTCATGTCATTCAACTCCCTATAGAATGAATCTCACTTTTACGTGAGTTTCGGATGTAGTAAGATACGGAAAGAAAGGGAGGTGATTTGTGTCCGTTCCATTTCCGCTATAGTTAAACGTTCAGCACATATGTGATACTCACAACGGCTAAAGCCGTGTGCTTCTTTGCTTCCTCGTGGGAGGCTTACTTGATTTGAGTCCCGAAAACGGTGACCACTTATCAAGTCTACACAGGTCAGGATGATACCTGATACCCGCGGGGGATACCACCGCCCCGACTACAGGGTTAAAAAGGAAACCCTGATACTTCGTCAGAATGTTACTCGCACCTACAACGTCTCTGTGTCCTTGCCACTCGCATTGGCGACAATGGTAAGTCCTTTGAGAAGGTTTCTTTCTATGTCCGCAGGAAGGGCAGGTTTGAGACGTATAGGCTTCGTCCTCTGTATCAACGTTGATACCTACGGCTTTTGCTTTGTAGGTAATCATGTTCTGAATTTTAGAGAACGCCCACTGGTGTAACTTCTGATTGGACCTGTTGCCATAGTTGATAGATCGTCTAATATGCTTTAGATCTCCAATGACAATCGTTTCTATCTTTCGCTCTCGGCAAGAAGAAACAAAGCGTGACGTGATTTTATGGCGCATATCACGCAACTGCGCGGTTAACTTCTGTAGGGTTCTATTTTTGACGCGTTTGAGTTTTTTCCAGCGTCTGCTATATCTAATGCACCGCGATAAGGCTTTATTGAGACTCGACTTAAATTTGTTCTGATACCTAACAACACTGCGGATTTGCCTACCATTGTAGATTTCGGAATGGAGACCGTCAAAATAACGATTGGGTGGATTTCGCCCATATCTACAGCAACTGCCGACCCTACTTTTGCTTTCGCCTTTTTCGGAGTTGTGTCGTATGTTGCATGAAACTCGTATTGTTTTGTTGTTCGATTATACACGAGTGAGACTTCGGCAGGCACGACCTTATGGAACTTTTTATCGATCTTTATCCAAAGCGGGTCTTGGTCTAATCCCATAGAAAGTTGTAGTTTCCCACGCTTATAGGAAATGCCCGTTGCTCGCCATGTGAACGTGTGAAACTTCCGTGTTTTGTTTGGCGGTTTCGCGTTCGGATTCGATTTTCGGTTGGCAAAGAAAGAACGTCTTGCTCCACAATAGTCGTCTATAATTGCCTGAACGCTATGGGCATGGCACGGATACTTTTTGAATTTGAGATATGCCTTGAGTCCCCTGTCCGAAAGCCAAAAACCTTTCTGCTCATGCGTTTGGAACGCAAGCGAAACGGTTTTAGAATAGATACGTCCACCGAGGCGTGGAAGTCGCTAAAATATAGGTTCGGTATTCTTTCTTGGATTTAGACACTCTTTTGATCCTCGATATATTCTTTGACGACTTTTAGAGATACACAGCCCACAGATGATATGAACTTTGAACGCGTCCAAAGGGAAGGTAAGCGGGATTTAAGGTGTGGGAACTCTTCTCTGAGTATCCGAGACGTATAACCTTTGATTAATCCCACGATCCGAGTAATAGGCACTTTCGGATTGTTCTCAAGTATCAGGTGTACGTGGTCTTCCATAATCTCACTGGCACGCACTTTGAAATCTAATTCTGTTTGTTTGGAGCAGATTAAATGGTGCAAACGCTCTTGGATAGACGCGTCTAAAACTTTGCGTCTGTATTTGGTACACCAGATAATGTGATATTGACAACTATAAACCATGTGGGTATCTGAATACCAATCTTTTTCGGGGTTCTTGATAAACATTATACTATAACCTTTATGTTAGTTTCTATAATATAGTATAATATATATTTTAGATAAGGTCAAATATATTTTGATAAAAAAACAGAAGTTAGCGGGGTTGGACCCAACGCTAAAGCATTGGGATTGTTAGACAATGCCCTTCATACGCGCCTCACCTCTGAAAAGGCTGACTAAGATTAAAAAATCTTTAACCTTGGGGTATTATACCATATTTTCTACGCTGTGCCAAGTCAATCATAAATCTTAAATTTTAGATTCCGTATCATCAAGAAAGCCACTGACTTCATTAGCCAATGGCTTTCTTGTATTCCGATTGCTTCATAGGTTTAAATTTTTGTAGCATAGACTGTTAGTCTGTGCATCTGCAGCAGACGCGAGGCATACATCACAAACTCAAACTCGCAGCAACGCTGTTGCTTTATCCAGTTTCAAATTAAAGGTAAAACCGGTTCGTAGTAGCGCAATTCTGCGGTGTACTCACCCAAATGCGACGTGCATTATTGCGCATTCGGGACGTGCGATAAATCGCAGGACTACAAACCTACCCTAAAATTCAAACTGGCTGGAACACTGTAACCTAATTTGTAAAAAACGTCTACCAATTATTAGAATCAGAGGTAGGTTTCCACCAAGGGGCGATTCGAGGAGTTGAACCTACTGGAAGTTTCTCACCTCGACAGTAGTCGCTGAATTTTCTCCCAAAAACTTTGACATCACGTTTCGTCTCTGTAGAGTGTCCCCATCGGTACCAAAATCGGTAATGGAGCGCAGCAAGTTTAGGGTCGATGTCTTGTGGGTCCTCACCAAATTCCTCTTTTTCGATTTTACGATGCCACCATTGGGCAATAGGTGATAGAGCAGGCTTGATTTGCTCAAAAACAGCGGAAATTCGGAAAGGATCGCGCGTCTGTAAGGCTTTCCGATAGACTTCTTGACAACTTCGTTCCTGTTGTGCCACTTCATAAGCCCAAGTAGCGTGTTCACGCACCCATCGACTTGAATCATTTAATTTCAATCCTTCAAGTTTCTCAATCGCTTCGTCCGTTCCAAACCACGGCAAAATCGAAATACCCAGATTACGTTCCTTTGCATAAGGGCTCGCTAAATACTTCTCGGTCACCAACTTCCATAACTCTTTCTCCCCTCCCCCAGCTAAAGAGGCAAGGGTCATGAACATAATTTCTTCGTCGTTTAGGCACTCTTCTAAAAGTTCACGTCTGAGTTGACGGTGTTCAGGCGAGTTACAATACTCAACTTTCCAGAGTTGAGCGAGAAATGTTTCTACCCCACCGTACGCCCAAAAAATTGTTGTACCGCCTTTTGCCTTTGATTGACGGTAATATCGCATTGCGGTAGTAGGTTGGAAGCGCAATAACAGGCAGAGGATGTTATCCATGAAGTCATACGAGCCTCGGCAATACCATCCCGATTTGGAAAGTAAGTCCAGATATTCGATTGCCAATTGTGAGAAATCGGTGGTGTTGTATGTCGCCCAAGTCTGAAGAACTTCTCGGTTGACCGTGAACCGTAACTCCTCGGCAGAATCATGGTTTTTCTCATCACCTTGAAGAATTGAACACATCTGAGTTATCAGTTCCCTGCCCCACCGCGACAGATCATCCGTCCGATCTAGTGAGCAGAGAAAGGAACCCACAATTTCTATTGGTAGCAATGGGACGAGTGTCTCATAGGACGGAACATCCTTACCTTCATAAATAGGAACTGTCAGCCTTCTGCTATTCTCGTGAAAAAGATGTTTTCTTATTTCCTTACTATTCAAAATTTCATCCAAGAACCGTTTTGGATCTGATAATGCCGACAACATCAATATGAATGTTCCAGCAGTTAAATCAGGTTTCCTCAGCTTTAACTCTTTCAACGCCCATGTTACTAACTCCTCATCAGTTTGATTTCCAAAGGCATAAAGGACCCTCCAATACTCTTGCTCTGGCAATTTTTTTGACCCTTCGTTAGACATAGACCCATCATTAGTTGTTCCCGGATCAAGTGTTTCCAACTTTTGTTGTGCCAACTCTACAATTGGCTTCGGTAACAACTCCTCCAGTAAATATGGTAGCGGTTCATAACAAATTGATCTCCTAAGTGCTTCATGTGAAGATAGAAATTCAAACCAGTCTGTCAATACTTCCTCAGAGGCAGAAAAAAGAAGGGTTTCTGTCAGTAAGGAAGTCAAATGAATGGCATCGAATGATGAATTATCCGTTTGAGCATCTTGAACGAGACGCTGCTTCATTCCTAAAATTGCTTCCATGATTCTTACGTTATCTTCCGGTTTAAAAACAAGTCCGTGAATTGACCGAAGTTTAAATTGTGCCCATTTTTGATTCAGAGTATTAAGTTTGAGATGGCAGGCAAGTTCTGCATAACTTTCAGGATCATACTTAGCAACCCACGGCAGTAGATTTTCTATACAAAAATCCTCAAGGGTCGCCCCCACACTCGATCCCAATTTAGCAGTTACTGATACATCTTGCAAAATCTTCTTGATTTCAACGATATCCTCATGGTGCCAATCAGGCAAATCTGTCCGAACCGCTAAATAGTCGAGTCCGTGGTAATTACCGTTGGCTGCGGGTGAATCACCTATTAGTAAACGTTCCTGATTACGGATGCGATCAATATAAGGCTTAAAACGACGATTGTGTTGTTCTATAAAGGCATGTGTCTCTAATTCTTTCTTTGAGAGTGGACGTTGCAACAACGGCGGTAAATTCACAAGTAGACAATCCGCCAACCCGTAAACCCCTCTTAATAATGATGCATCAGCTTGGGCTAATTCTGCTAACCAATGCAAATTACCTAAAACTTCCTCAGTGTATCCCCATCTCATCAATTTACCAATTTCCTCAAAAAATCGTGTTCCTCTATTAAAGTTATCGTCAACATTTGCCTTGCTATGCAGGGTTGCGTAGCAACGTGTGAGTGTTTTTAAAAATTGACGCTCTGGTCTTTGAGATAAAATTGAGATTGCCGCGTCTAATAATCGGGATTGTATGTCATCCTTTTCCCGAGGAGACCGCTTCCCCTCGGTATGTGTATAAACAACGTCTTCCGGTATATCATCAGTGTATATAGGCAGAAGCCATTTGGTAAGGCGCGATGCCAAACGATTAAGATCACCTTTCTTGTTTAACCAAGTTTTCGCCAGCGGGGCAATGAGGGCATCTTCATAATTTGGGGAATTGTGATACTCTAATTCAAATTCAACGACTTGTGCATAAGCATCCGGGTCTTTTTCTGCCCAAAACAATAGTCGTTCATCTGTAATTTGTGCATTGTGACTATGGAACCAAGCAAGCATCAAAGCAGCTCGTTTTTGCGACAATTGTTCTTGTGAAAGGTCAGTATTTGGAAATATAGCAGATAACTGTAGCGCGGCAAACAGTGCCTCTGTTCTCAGATCTTCTGAAAGAATTGGCTCAAGTTCTTGCTGAAAATGCTCAAGTAAATCTTCAATTCTGGTAAACTTTGTGTTATCAAAAAGGTGAGAGAGGTAAAGGGTCCAGCAAAGTAAAACATAATCAGCACTCAACTTTGCGTCAAATAGACCTGCTTTGCTTACAATGCGTTGTTCTTCTAAATCGCGCCTGATTTTGGAGTAGTCGGAAAAACACCCTTTAAGCAGTTGTCCAAGTTTCTCTGGTGCGGCATCAATTTTGTCCCATGCTATTTGTTTTGCGAGATTTGAAAAAAAATCTTTAGGATCTTCAGGACGAATCCAATCAAGTTTTTGTTTAATCTGTTGGTCAGAGCGCTTAATTTTGTCAGTTAAATCTGCCAATAAAACCATTTCCGGAGTGACGACAGCAAATGAACCAAGTTCATCTCGCAATTCAAGGCATCTCTGAAAATATCGTGGAATTCTTGCAGTGTCTTTTAATGAATTTGGTAAGTCATCGGGTTGGAGTCCGTTTAGGATTAGCATCTTCTGTAGTTCGGAATCATTAAAATGGTCAACAGGAATTTCATGGCATCGGCTCCACCAATCAGGATAGTCATTCAAAGGACGCGTAGTTAACAAAAAACGGACTCTACTTCCCCACTCGTTCTCGTGCCTAAAGTATTCCGAGAGTATCCGATCTGCTGTCTCAAGGGCATCCCTTTCATTGACACCATCAAGTACAATAAGGGTTTTACGCCAGATTTTTGCAGGCTTGTTTTGCAGTTTAACGATTTTCCCTTGTTCGTAAGATGGATAGATTAAACTAAAACACGTGTAAAGCAAATCAAATATAGACTTGTGTCCTTTCCAGTCTTTACTATCTAACCAAAAAGCGACAATATTCTCGTTCTGACAGATCGAGTTCATCGCCTTGGCGGCAAGCCACGATTTTCCGTGTCCTTCCTTACCTTCAAGATAGCAGACAGGCTGCCCCGATGCCTCCCACCAATCTTTGATTTTTGATCCCAGCAGAGACCTTTCTATTGCTTGGGGTAAGTTGATAGGATTGAAACCTTTGTTTGTGCTAAAACGCTTAAGCAGGTATCTTTCAATGTCTTCTTGAACATGTTTTTGAGTTTGGATTCCATCTTTGAGCTTGTCTCGGAGTTCAGATGTTTTCTTGGTCGTTTCTAACTTATCCTTCTCTATTCCAACCCAGGCCAAGAATTGTTGACTGGTGTCTGAAAGGTCAAAGAATTCGTTGATGTCCTCCCAAAGGGTAACGCACAACGCTCCAAGTTCTGACAGATTATCCGTCAGTTCAAGAGTAACAATATCCAAGCCGGTTTCTTCTGAGACAGCCTCCAATTCACCAAGCGACTGTGCAGAAATATCACGAGAAATAACCAAGACATAAACTTGAAGGTCTTGTAAATTTCTCTTTACTATATTAATGTCTCCCACAATTTCTACATCTCTAGGCTTTTTTCCGTCGCTGTAGTTCTTGGCTTGAATTGCTACTTCTCCTGTCATGTTCCTAGCGTCGCCACTTGGTTGAGTGCCGGATTTTGCGAGCACAAACGGAATTTCAAGAAGTAATTCTAGTAGCCTTGCAGCGAGTTCTTCAAAAGGCTCGCCTTTTTTGCGTCCTTTGTGTTGTTCGTCCAGTGATTGGATGAGTTCTTTTAGTTTTCTCCAACCTTGTTCTGCCGAAAGCGGGTCGCTCTGATCAACTGCTTCACTCTCGTCTGATGACAGATTCTGACGTGATTTAAGATTAACCTGAACTTCCACCTCGAGGGTTTCGTCCCAATAATCAGAAAGGCTGTGCGTATCCCAAAATTCGCCTATCTCCTCTGGTGTTGCCTCGGGAGGGGGCATTGGATCTCGTTTTTTATCTTTGTCTTCCATAATTTCTTCGCTCCGTTCTGGTCATATCCCTTGCGCTGATAATCAACGCCCGACGATTTGGTTTTTGAATAAAAAAAATGATGAGATACCGTCCCGCGTCGGTTTGTCCCATAGCTGAGTAAACATCTTCACCAGACCGATTGCCTTTAGAGACGAAACGAAAACGAGGACGATTGGTTAAGACTTCTTCAACTTCCGTTTTTTCTACACCATGCTTTGTCGCTAATTTCTCAACAAATTGTTGCTGCCATATAATCTCATCAATCCGCAAATTTCCGCTCCGGTCCTGTGTTAGCGTTCTCGCGATTAGCTTGGTGCTTGTAGAGGTAAGTTTTCAGATTAAAAAAGTGCAGAGTCAGGCGAGTGCCATACACTTTCCTGACTCTCTCCTTGCAGCATTATATCACATCATTCAGTGTCTTGGCAACATTTCATCAATATACCAGAGTCATTCAATTTTGGATTTTTTAACCATTTTGGTTGGAAAGTTGCGATTCAAAGGTCGCGTCTACTGGAGTATGTCGGGAATCGGAGTTCCCTCCTACAGGAGAACTGAATGCCTCTGCCAAGGTGAAGCAAAACAGAACTTATATAAATTTGATAAGCGCGCTGTCAAAGCGCGCCTATCGACAAAAGATCATTGGCGGATTGCTGACCGCTATCCCTTAATTTTTCGCTCGATACGCTTGCAAGAGGGCATTAATCTTGTCAAGAAACGCTTGCGAGTAGATCTCACCAACAAGAGTTTTATGCGTTTCTGCAGCGAGGGCATCCCACGCTTCTCGGGAATCCTCCTCAAATTCAACGACTTGAATGCCTGCCTTCTTTTGCAGTGCCTCAAGCGCCCTTTCATTATCCTTACGAATATCCTGAATTAAATCGCTCTGATGCGCGTCCGCAACTTCACGCACAACCTTCTGCTGATCCGGAGAAAGCTCATCAAACTTTTCCTTCGTCATGACTGTTGCACCAACACCAACACTGACAGGAAGATTCGTCATATATTTGAATTTATCGTGCCATTGCAGCGCAACAGTGACATAAGGTGATGCAGCTAAAGTGTTGATTTGCCCTGAGTAGAGCGAAGAGAGGACCTGTGTGACCTCTCTCGGCACAGTTGCGATCTCAGCGTTTTTGTGAAACGTAAGCCCAATTTTGTCGCTCGTCCGAGCCCACATCTTGACGTTTGGGGATTGAAGATCGGCAATAGTGCGGATAGGTTGATTGCTGAAGATATAATAAAAGCCGATGTCTCCCATACCGAGTAGGACATACCCGGCATCCATAAATGCTTTGTCAAGATCGTCACGGAGGTAGTCACGGACATAGTCAAGTTCTTCGTAAGTTCTGAACATTCGAGGCAGTTGGAAAATCAGGACCTCTTCCTGTATCTCACCAAGACCCGTAGCGGTCATGGCACCTGCGTGGATCAGTCCAGCACGCATCTTGCGGATAACGTCAAGTTCATCTCCCTGAACCCCATTCGGATAGATACGGAGTCGGAGATCACCATCTGTTTTGGCGCGAATTTCTTTCCCCATCGCTTCAAAATTGTTCATCCATGTGGAACCCTTTGGCGCGAGTGTTGCGAACTTAATAGATTCAGCACTAAGATGCGCTACGGGTAGACAGAACATTCCTAAAATGAATAGGAACACGCACACTAATTTAAAAAGGGAATCGGGGTTAAAAACCCCTCCTACATAGCCTATTTTTTCGTTCTTCATTACTCTGTGTCTCCTTCCTCCATTTCTGGATCAAAAAGGTCATCAACCTGGTCGAGTAAGCGTTTGGCACGCGATTTCGCCAACGAAGTTGCGGCTTCCTCACCAGGATAAATGTCCGAGGGTGCGTCAAGGATTTCTTGTAACGACTGTTTGAAAAGCGTCACATTCTGTTTTGGATAAGCATAGTACCGTGCAAGGTAGAGTTTGCTCATCAAGAACTTGCCGTCATTGATTTGATCGACATGCGCAATATGTACTTTTGCCTTCTCTGGATCTCCGCCGATTGAGGGTGCCCGGTCGCCGTAATAAACAGCATAGAATAGATGCGCGCTGCCGAAATAGAAGGTTTCATCCAATTCAAGCACACGTCCCATCATCAATTCCACACGGGCGAGGTCAATCACCTGCATCGGATCATCTTTCTGGAGGCTAATGCCGCGTGCAATCGAATAAGCCGCCCAAAATAGCGGTTCAACATCCTTTTTTTTCAGTTTCTGAAGTGCTTTTTCAAACGCTTCAAGATCAACAGTTCTTGTTTCATTGAAGGTTTTATCGGATTTCGCTAAAGCCTTGCTCGCGTATCCTTCAGAACGTGTATAGAGTTCAATTGCCCGTGTGCGCATTTCGTCCGCAGTCTCATAGTCGCCTGCTATTTCGGCTTCTTCCATCTTATCCTCAATAAAGCCTGCATAGGATGAATACGCACGAGCCGTCTTAATAATGAGATTTTTATTTCCAATCTTAGCCACGCTCTCAAGTGTGCCGATGTTTCCCTCAAGGGTGGCTTCTACGACAGCGAGGTCCCCTTCCCCTTGAATCCTTGCCAGTTTGGCAAGACCGCATCCTCCTAAAAGCATGGGGAGGAACAATAAAAGCGATATACGAAAATAAAATTTGCTGTTTAGCATCGGTTTAGATTTACCTCCTTAGAATGATTAATTATATTGGTTATCAGCCGTCGGTTATCGGCTATCAGTAAAGAGGTTTTTGGTAAAGGGCCCCTCTTGCTGACTGCCGACTGCTGACTGCTGACCGCTATTTTCAATGATAAAGGAAAATATGTTAAATAACAAGTTTTCGGGTTACAAGTTACGCCAAAAATGGCAGAAGCACGACTTTACCATCAACAGATCCTTCTAATGTTTCAATTCGGACACGACTATCTGCTGCAGTAACTTCCATCCGAACGTAACCGAGAGCAACCGATTTTCCGAGGGTCGGTGCAAAGGTAGCACTCGTAATCCAACCAACCTCTTTGTCCCCGTTAAAGACTCGCGCACCCAAAAAATCCTTATGGCTGTTTTGTGATGTTAAGTTTGCATCAATTTCAATACCGCGCAAGAGGCGGTTTGGATGTCCTCGGTACTTCATACGCGCGACAATCTCCTGCCCAATATAACACCCCTTTTCAAAATCGATAGCGTGTTCTAATTCCGCCTCAAGCGGGATAACAGAATCTGTCAATTCTGCTGCATATCTCGGTACGCCTACTTCGATACGGAGCGACTCAAGGGCATTCCAACCGATCGGTTGAACGTCAAAGCGCGTCCCTTCAGTCATCAATATCTCCCAAAGCGAAACTAATGCCTCGGCAGTGGTATAAAGCGTCCAACCTATCTCGCCAGTGCCATCTGTTCTCACACAGACAATTGCGTGTTCAAAAAGCGCGTCTGCTTCACGAAAGCAGTTATGCCCTTCTGGCAGCGTAGCAAGTTCGTTTATATCAAGCACAGATTGAATAAGATCCGTCGATTTTGGACCGTGGACAGCAATCGCCCCGGTTTCAGCGGTTACATCAGAAAGCTCAACATCGTCAGCGATGATGTACTTATCCAATTCGTTGAAGAGGTTGTCTGTTGTCTCAGGCGCGGTGTCAATACTGATTGCGTCCTCAAGAACGGAGATGTTCATGTCGGCTATAATTTTGCCGCGATGTGTTAAGATCGTGGCGTAAGTCCCCTGACCAATCGAGAGGCTTTCGACATCGTTGGAGATGATACGATGTAAAAATTTCGCCCGATCCTCGCCGATTAACCGATACCGGCCTCGGTAGGACACGTCAGCAATACCGACATTGTTTCTGACAGCATGATGTTCAGAAATAGCATCAGTGAACTCGGTCGCGATATTCCAATCCAAATGCTTTTTCTCGAATGCCGCATCGAGTTGTTCATGGATGGTATAGAGTGGTGTTGTTTTCATATTTTATTTTTTAATTTTCCTTGCGGTTCGGTCAGGTGGGTTGAATGAATGACGTTCCTCGGGTATATCCAGCCCTGCCCGTTGGTTGGGCTTACGTTTTTCTAATTTTCTGCTGGTATTTTCTGTCCTTAGAACATGCGATCCAAGCGCAAAATGATGATCGGATTTCGTAAGGAGAAAGATGAATTCAGTGGTTCTGCTACCTCAAGCGCAAGGCTCCATGGTGGCGGATTTCCGAACGGATCCCAAAAAACGGAGCATCCAATCCCAACAGACGTCTTCAACCGTGTCATAAAATTTTCAAAATCAGAAAATGGGGCATCGTCATACCACCATATACTACCCGCATCCAAGAAGCAACTGAGTGTCCACCCAAGGACACCATCTTGTTCGTTGGGAATTGTTTCTTTGATGAGCCGATACTCAAGGTTAAGTAGGAGCCGATTATCCCCGGCGAATACATTAGAATCGTGACCGCGCACGGTATTACCACCCCCAAGGTGAAGGAGCCGTTGCCTTGGCAAGGGAGCATCAGAAAAATCACCTGCAATCCGAATATTCAGATGGTGTGAGCCGGACAAAGGTGTGTAGCGTGTCAACTCAAACCGATAGAAATTGAAGGCGTGGTCCCCACCGAAACTGTTCCCTGCTATCTCAACGGCGAAGTGTCCGCGCCATCCGCGTCGGGTCCGCTCATTTGCGGAAAACAGCGTGTGGAAATGTCGTGTGGTCGTCGATCTGTGGTCTCGTGTATCAAACGCATAAACGAGAGAAAGACTTCTCAATTGTCCACGATTAATGCGTGAGTTTCCCCGCTTAATCAGATTTCGGTTTAAGTAACTCCAATCCGTAGATTTGGAAAGGTTGTCGTGCCTTTCCCCAGTGAATTCCAGTCTAAGATACGACCATTCTGATGGCGCATAGGTTATCCATCCCTGAGACCCCTGACGTTGATAATAATCTTGAAATGCTGAACCATAATAGGAGGCACTCAGGCTGGCATTACCTTGATGTAGATAGAGATTAGAACTGACATCGGTGAGCTTATAGAAACTCCCTCCAAATTTGAGCATCTGCCTCTTAAAAAACCCTTTCTCAATACCGGCATGGTAGTTCCATATTTTGCTCGAAAATCCACGACTTATTGAACCGAAAACCTGTTCTTTACCCGTGAGGCGCGTCGAGAGTGTCCCACCCGCACCAAGCATTAATCCGTGAACACGATTGAATTGAAGAATCGGGAAACCACCCGGTCTCGCGAACGGCTGCTCTTCAATGTCAACAATCATGACGTTTTTTCCACCCTCACGTTGAACATGCCAATTCCGAACCGATTTGAAATGCTCACTGTTTTTGCTGAGCTCCCGACGCATACCGTTTATCTTTGATTGACCGAGCGCATGATGGTAAATTTCTGGGGCTTGTGAATCTCCTACTCCATCACTATTTCCAGTGCTTAGGTTAAGTGCTGACAACAGTTCCGCTCGTGGGATTCGACTGTTTCCAGTGAAACGAATCTCGTGCAGGGTTCCCTCGTCAATGCTAAATTCCAAGACATCGTTGTCAAGTCGATGTGTGACAGTGGCGAATTCATAACCACGATTTACGTAAAAATCAGCAATTAATCGTTGCTTCAATCTAACAATGGTAGCGGCAAAATAGCCGGATTCTAAATGAAACCACTCCTTGATGAATCGTGAAGGGAAACTCCTGTTCCCTTCAATCTTAATTTGCTGAGCGAAAAGCACAGGGGCTTCCGTGACTCGAATATGCAAACTGACACTTGGAACGGAATCGGTTGGAAGGTTGGAAGAAGGGAAGGTTGGGTCCCCTTCCTCATCTTCCAGTCTTCCACCCTTTCGCTCTTCCATTCCAGTCTCTTGCTGATTGCTGACCGCTGATTGCTGACCGCTGTTGGCTTCTTCACTATCCCTCTCCACCTGCCGAGTTTCCAAACGCACATCTTGAAACCAATCCTGTTCCCTCAACTCTGCGATGAGCCAAGAAAGTTGCGGACTTGTGATAACATCTTCAGGCTGAATGGGAAGGGATTGTTGAACGACTTCTGTCGGAATAGTGGTATTCCCCTTGATTTCAAGGGTCGCAACCCGGATCTTAGTTTCGGATGCGAAGTCTGTAGAAGCGAGTGGTAGCGTAATGAATTCCAAAAGCCCCATTGCTGAACCATAACGTCCGGCAAGTGGGCCTGTATACTCTTGTGGCGAATGCGGCCACCACGGACGCTCGGTATCGTAAATTGGCAGCCAATAACTATATTCTCTGGATGTGGCAGGAATAAGACTCGCTATATTGCTACTATGCATCTTACGATGGATGTTAAAAAGCCACTTGTTTTCAAAAGAGAGAGTTGACTGCGGATCCATTTTTGGTGAAGGTTCCAACATTTTACGCGGAAGAGCAATCTCAAGGCTCCAAAAAGTAGCGTTAATTTGACTTCCAACTTTTGCATTTGAATCCCACGCGCTGTCCGCCTTGAACGCCGTTTGCATCGTTTTTCGATTTAAAGTGAGTTGGACATCATGCGGCGCGAACTGGAAACTCGGTTCTCCAGGCGTGTTGACCTGCTGGTCAAAATACGCGCGAATCGGGTTAATAACAAGGTGATAGTAAACATCAGTTTTCGGATTCGGATCAATCAGGATTTCAATACACTCGTCTTCCCAAATTGGTGAATCATGCTGGGTCTGTGAAATATACGGAAGCAGCGAATCGGACATGTACGCCTTTACACCGACATAGAAATTCTCGGTATCCCACAATAAAAAAGTTTCAGTTGAATTGCTTGGAACATCGGTGCCATCTGGGTTTTGGAACGGAGAGAGTCGCGCAGCGGATTGCCACGCGATTTCAGATAAATTTCCATCAATAGTGGGCGGTTCTGCTGCGTGCGGGACGGGTTGAGCGAAATCTATGGTGAGATCCGTTTCAGCATCTGCGGATGTATTGCCGCCGCTTGTTGATCTCGGTAGGAGGGAAATCGCGTTGGTGGCTTTCAACCGAAACAGCGGTCCGCCATCGTTAATAATGGTCAGCCCCGTTTCGTCGTCAAATTGTGCGGGCAAATTAACAACGATCTGCTGTTTCTCACTCTCAAGTTCAATATCCGCGGCATAATTTTCGGGAAGTCGTAAACGGATGCTACCGCCTTGTGCGGTTATATCCATCGGTGTGGCAACAGGGTCAAGGACCACCAGTCCAATTGAGCCATTCTGGGTCTCCAACTTGTTTTCTCCGTGGGTCAACAAAATTTTTCCGTCAATGTTGCCCTTGGTGACACGGATGTTATAATTGCCTAAGGTTTCATTTAAATGGATGTTCCCCGTCTCCGTTGAGGCTTCTATCTTTCCACGGATACGCTGAAGAGATATATCTCCGGTTTTGGCATAGAGCTTAACAGAAACATCCGGTGGCGTTTTGATTGTACATTTCAGTTGGAGTCCATCATAGCGCACTTCTTGTAATGCTATCGTGTTGGAAAGCGAGTTCGGCTGTGTTTCAGCGGACGTGTCCGGTAGTTGTATCCTTAACTGGAGTGTGTCATTGCTTTGCGTTCCTGTAAAGGTGATGTTATCAAGATAGTCTCGGATCAGATCGTCCTGTTGTGTATTTGTGGTTTCCCGTGCCTGCTTCTCAAGTGTAACGGTGATGACCTCGTCTTCTGTGGCAATCAGTTCGATATTACCCGATATATTCAAGCTGAGTTCTATATGATAAACATCTGCAAAACTGAAGGTTTTTGTTGACGCTGCCCCCACTATCAATGTCTGGGTTTCACGAATTGAATCGTTGACGGGTGGAGGCGGTGTGCTTCCTTCGCCTTCATGATCCGCCGCGTATGTATGCTGGACTGGTAAATTCAGCGTGAGCATGAAAAAATAAAATAGATATGAGTAAGAGAAAATCGTGCGAGATATGGGCAACATTCCGGGGAGGTTCCTTTTAATCCGGGATATATGACAATGCAATATCGGTTTGTAAACCCTGACTACAGAATTGCTTGACACATTTTAAATAATACAGTATACTTATTAGAAAGTCAAGCAGTTTTTTCGTATCCTTTATCGCTAACGCAGCGTTTCCAAAACAAAGCGATCAGAGGTAATATTTGTAACGAAATGGAAGAAAAAACGTTGCGTATAGGAGAGGATGATGAGCGAACCCCTTAAAGAAGCAACAGAGTATTGTTTCTCTTTCGGACCCTGGAACATACACGAGGGAATAGACCCTTTTGGACCCCCTGTTCGGGAGGCGTTCAGTTTCGATGAAAAAGTTGGGTTTTATCGCGATCTCGGTTTTGTTGGAATCCAATTTCACGACGATGATATTGTGCCGGATATTGACGAGAAAACACACGCACAACTGATAGCACAGACAAAAGCCGTCAAAAGACAGATCGACAACCATGGTTTAACAGCAGAGGTGGTGGCACCGCGATTGTGGGAATCTCCACAGACTATCGATGGAGCTTACACTTCTAATTCTGCAAAAGAAAGACGCTACGCACTGGAACGTTCAAAACGGTGTGTTGATATTGCTAACGAGGTAGGGTGTAAAAATCTCGTGTTGTGGCTTGCCCGGGAAGGCACATACATCCGGGAAACGAAAGACGCAGCAGCCGCAGTTGGACAAATTTTAGAAGCAATTAACGCGTTACTCGAATACGATCCAGAAATCCGAATCCTTATAGAACCAAAACCCAATGAACCGATGGACATCGCATATATTCCGACCATCGGACACGCTATTGGTTTAGCCTATGCCAGTGATGCACCGGAGCGCGTTGGCGGGTTAATCGAAAGTGCACACGCAATTCTCGCAGGTTTGGAACCCTCCGATGAGATGGGATATGCTCTCCATCATCAGAAACTTTGGAGCGTCCATCTCAACGATCAGAATGGGTTAAAATTCGATCAAGATAAAGCGTTCGGTTCCGTTAATTTGCGCCGTGCGTTTAATCAGGTACGGGTACTTGAAGAAAACGGATACGGTAGAAACGGTGAATTCATTGGATTAGATGTGAAGGTCATGCGGACACAACCACGGGACATCTCAACAAAACACTTATTGAGCAGTCGCAGAACCTTCCTGAATCTACTTGAGAAGGTCCGCACGTTTGACAAAAAGGTCGAACAGGAATTTATCGCAGCCCGAGACTATGAAGGTTTGGACTTCTACATCCTTGAACACCTTCTTGGAGCATAAGGTTTATTATAGGCGTGTGTAGGAACGCTGTTGTAAAGCGCGCTAACTCAACGAAGAGGAAGACAGGCGGCAGAGGACGAAAACAGACATGACAACGGATAAAAGCCTTCCACACGAGGCGGATGGACTGTGTTATCAAGCAGTGATACTTGTTGGTCCCCCTGGTGTCGGCAAGGGAACACAAGGGAAAATGCTGGCACAAATCCCCGGCATTTTCCACGTCTCCAGTGGGGATATGTTCCGCGAACTTGATAGCAATTCCAAATGCGGACAGATATTCCAACAATACGCAGGCATCGGTAAATTAGTCCCAGATCACATTACAATCAAAATCTGGCAAGACTACATGGCGGCAAAAGTCCGCGAGCAGGTTTACGCGCCAGAAAGCGATCTGCTGATTCTCGATGGCATCCCACGCAACATTGTGCAAGCCGGTCTCATAGCACCTTATATAAAACTTTTTAAGGTAATCTATATGGTCTGTGAGGACCGGGAAGTGATGTTTAAACGCATCCGAGGACGCTCCCTGAAAGAAAATCGAATCGACGATTCTGAAGAAATTGTCGTTCGCTACCGGTGGGATGTTTACAAACGAGAAACCGAACCATTGATTGATTACTACCCGCAAGACCTCATTCGAATCATTGATGCCGATACGACTGCAGCGGATGTTCTTCATCAAATCCTCTCAGCCATCGTGCCTATCCAAAAGAATTATTTCAAACCTCCCGTTATGTAAGCAATCACGCGAAATCCCACTTCTATTTTCCCATTCACGGCATTATTGCATCGAGACGGCGATAGACGCGGAGTTCTGGATGCGCAAGGGCGCGCATCGGAAACGGGGCACCGTTATCGGATATCATTTCGATGCCTAAGAACTTTGGTGCGCATCGGAATATTTTGTACAACTCATACGGACTTCCGTCCCCTAAAACCTGCGTATAGAACGCAAGTGTCTCCGCTAATTCAATCTCGCTGAGAGGGTACCAGTCCTCATCTCGATAACGTTGAGGCGCTTTTTCGTATTTGCGGAACACTTCATAATCCGGCATAACGATAAGTACCCATTTTACCTTTTCATCTGTCACACTGAAGTCTAACGCAGGGAGAAGCCAGTCGAATAGGATCTCTGGCGCGACAGCAACAGGTTCCTCTGGCGGAATGTGCGTGGTTATCCAGTTCGATGCTGCAATCTTCGTTGGCTGCGAGAGCAGGATGGAGGCAAACGAGAGGGTATAAACCAATGAGTAAAGCACTACAACACCCCCCACGACTGTTCCAAACCATTTCCCAAATGTATTAAGCTCTTCAGTGGAACATGGAAAATTCACGCGCGCGCGCGGGTGTCCCAACGCTAACAGAGTTGCCACAATGCTCGGAAAACGTGTGAGCGTGGCAGCTCCCAGGACAGTGAGTGCCGGATAGAGTATCAGGAGGTGGCGGGCGAACTTAACTTTATGTATCCCGATAAATAGGAGATACGGAATGATGAAAGATAGTAAGAGGATGGATTGGAAGGTTGGAAGACTGGAAGATTCTTGGTTGGAAGGTTGGAAGGTTGAATGGTTGGGATCCCCATCCTTTCCTTCTTCCCTTCTTCCAGTTCCTTGCTGACTGCTATTCTTTCCCACTGCCGATTGCCGATTGCCGACCGCTTTAAGCGACACGAGCGCACACAAAACCCCCAAACTGACGAGGAGCGCAAGCGGTAGACCCATGCCCCATTTCAAGAGCGTCCAGAGATAGGTAAGCCGATGTAGCAATCCAGAGTCCGCTGTAGCGATGAGACCGAAGTGTCCATGGTGATAATGAGTGGCTTCATACCAGAAATCCTCAAAGAAGAGATGCCACTCTGGTGAAATCAGGTCGATGAGCCAATAAGGGCAGAGGAGTGTAAAGGTTAATACGGAAATACCAATGGTTGTTGCGAATTTTTTATAAAATCCCTCACTCCTAATGAAGACCAACAAAGAGAAACCTACAAAGACGGTTGTAAATTTGACGGCGAAACCGGTTCCCGCGATGACACCGAGCCATACCGCAGTTTGAAATGTAGGCGCGACTGAAGAAGATCGCACACGTATCACGAGATAGAGAAACAAAGTCACACAGAAAGTCGCGGGGATGTCAACAAGTGCAAAACGCGATTCATTCGTGGCATGTAACATCGCGACAGCGAGCAATCCTACGGCAATCTGACCTATACGTTTATTGTAACAGTGAACGCCAATGCGATAGGTGAACCAAAGTGTTGCCGTGGATAGCAGAACGTTGATACAGCGTGCCAGTAGGATTACGTGGGCTTCCGTTAGCTGCAAACCGACAAGCGACAGTAATTTACCTATCCCAGCAATACTGTAAAACCATGCTGTTCCGGGCCAGTTATAGATTTGAGGTGGAGCTGTGAAGTGGATAAGGTTCAGCACATCTCGTGCGATGAGCACTTCACGTGGGTCAGGAGAATCAGGTAAGCCGATGTTTATCCCGATAAGTCGGAAACCGAAGCCGCTGATGAGGATCGCAGGTATAACAAAACGACTCGGGGAACGGAAATAGTTTGTCACCGCGAGAGGCACTCTCATGTTTAGAAAAGATCCAGTTTTTCAAAAATACCGCGCCACCGTAGCAGATGGTTTTCACCAGCATAAACAGGAACAAACCCTAAGTTGAGATAATTTTTGATTGCTGGGAGTCGAAAATCGTCTGTGTCTAACATTACGGGTGCCACACGTTGCGCTTTGAAATAGTGTAGGAGATACACCGTTAGCCATTTGCCGAGTTTATGACCCGTGTGTTCTGGAAGCACTGCGAGCATGTCAATGTAGCCAATCGGTTTGCCGCGAAGAGATTCCTTCCACGCACACGCTGTCCCGATAGGAACCTCTTTGTGAATAGCGAAACAGAAGCCATCTGGATCAAAATTCGGTTGGCTAATAACGTTAGCGTAGGTATCTTGAGCGGTTCGTCCCTGGTC
The DNA here is from genome assembly GCA_021295715.1 of Candidatus Poribacteria bacterium. NCBI lineage: Bacteria > Candidatus Poribacteria > Candidatus Poribacteria bacterium. The sequence continues at coordinate 46,182 of JAGWBV010000032.1, forward strand.
TACGAAGGCTCTGTCCATGATTCGCGCCCAGTGTGCTTCGTCTCCTTGTCGGTAGGTGCGGATATAATACCCGTCAGGACACTGGAGCGTCGGTAAATTTTCCAAACCGTGGCGAGCCATTTTAAGTTGATCTTCCATTCTCTATTAAATTGAGACTTTCGCCCATAAATCCTTTGGAAATGTTTCGCTAACGTTCTCGATTTGCGTTGACATAGAGGGCAGTCCCAATTTCTCAAAAATCTTTTGCCATCGTTCAGGCTGCCCCTCTTCAACGTAAACAGGTATAAACCCTAAATTCAGATAAGTCTTGACAGCAGGAACACGGAAATCGTCGGTATCCAGCATTGAGCATTTGAATCCATTGTCGCGGAAGTAGGTGAGAACAGCGAGCGAGACCCATTTTCCGAGTTTGTGTCCGGTGTGTTCACCGACAACACCTACCATGTGCACATATCCGACATCCTTCTCATCTACAGATTGCCGCCACGCACAAGCCGTTCCAACAGGAATATCCTGATGTGTTGCGAAATAGAGTCCTTCAGGAATGAACACATCTCTGCTGGTAATCTCATTCTTTGTATCTTGGGCAGTGCGTTTCCTGCCGCCAAACGAGTCGCTAATGATATGTGCCCAATGCACCTCATCCCCCTCACGATAGGTTCGCATGCTGTAGCCTGACGGGAGTTGCAGTTCAGGTAAATTTTCTAAATTGGGACGTACCATTCTGAGTTGTCGTGCCATTTTTTAATTTTACCTTGCGGTTCGGTCAGGTGGGTTTTGAAGAATAACGTGCCTTTCCGTATATCCGCCTGCGTGTTTTTGCAATGTAATACAAGGAATGGAAATGTAATACAAGGAACGGATTTAGTCTCTCCCCAGACTAAATCCGGTATTTCTGCGTATTGTTGCAGGCTACGGTTTTTGTATGATATTTCTATGGCAAAAAACGTATCATCGCTTCCGTAATTATACCATACCTCAAAAATTGGTGCAAAACCTTTGCATTATTTTTCAAAAGTGTTATAATGATTATCAGGTATCGGTTGTCGGTTGCACATATCCACAACTGACAACTCTTAAGAGGTGAAAATCCGGTGCAGCAACCTGTCAAAAGAAAACCCAATATTGTGCTTGTCGGTTTTATGGGCACAGGAAAAACTTCTATCGGAAGACGACTTTCCTCGCAACTTCGGATGCGCTATGTGGATACAGATGACGTTGTTGAGCGGAACAGTGGCAGACGTATCAGTGCCATCTTTGCGGAAGACGGCGAATCTGCTTTTCGGGAGCTTGAGAGCGAAGCCGTTCGTGAGGTTTCGAAACTGTATAACCACGTTATTTCCACAGGTGGCGGAGTCGTCCTGAAAGAAGCCAATATGATAGAACTAAAGCGAAACGGTATTGTCTTCTGCCTAACAGCATCGGCGAAGGAGATTTATAGACGGGTTGGACACCAAACACACCGACCGTTGCTCCAAACCCCTGACCCACTCGCGAAGATCCAGTCCATGTTGGCGGAACGACAACCCTACTATGTGAAAGCTGATCACGTGATAAGCACAACGGGACGTTCATTCGGTGAAATTATCACTCACATTAAACGGGTGTTTACAAAAAGCATTAGGAATTCAAAATGACGAGAACCTTACACGTGGAGCTTGGAGACAACAGTTATCCGCTCGTTGTTGGGACAGGACTCCTTAACAACTTTGGAGAATTGCTCACACCGCATACGAAATCTAATAAGGTGCTCATTGTTTCGGATACCTATGTCAGAACGCGCTATCTGCCCGTTGTGCTGAAGAGCCTCAAAGATACCCGGCTTGACGTCCACGCAATCGAAGTCCCAGTTGGTGAAGAGAGCAAATCGCTGACGCAGTTTTCCCGGATACAGGACAGTTTGGTAGAACATCAACTTGATCGAGGGTCAATGCTCATTGCTCTCGGTGGCGGTGTCATTGGCGATTTGGCTGGATTTGCCGCAGCCGTATACATGCGTGGCATTCCTTACGTTCAGATTCCAACGACGTTACAGGCGCAAGTTGATGCCAGTGTCGGCGGCAAGACAGCGATTAATCACCCAAAAGGGAAAAACCTCATTGGTGCGTTTCATCAACCAAAGTTGGTTGTCATTGATGTAGATACGCTCAAGACTTTACCACAGCGCGACATCCGAGCAGGACTTATCGAAGTTATCAAAATGGGTGTTATCCGTGATGAACCGCTGTTTGAAAGGGTTGAAGAAAATCTTGAGACTCTCTTAAACTTAGATGACACAGTACTCATTGAGATGATCTCACAAGCGTGTGTCAACAAGGCAGAAATCGTCGCAAAAGATGAGAAAGAAAGCCGACTGCGGATGGTGCTAAATTATGGGCACACCTTTGGACACGCGCTGGAAGCACTGACGCATTATAACAGGTATCGACACGGGGAAGCGGTTTCTATCGGTATGAATTGCGCCGCACAGTTAGCTACCAATTTAGGGATGTTCTCTGAGACCGATTTTCAACGACAGCGCACGCTCTTAAAGCGTGCAAAATTGCCCATCACTCTTCCTTCTGACCTTACCCCTGAAGCCTTATGTGACGCCATGTATTTAGATAAAAAGACGTTAGGTGGTAAACTCCGCCTCATTCTGCCGACGCGTATCGGAGAAGTCGTTATCCGCGACGATATAGAGGATCGGCAGGTTATAGAAGCAATTACGCAATGTTTTTGTTAATGGCGGTCAGCGGTCAGCAGTCAGCAGTCAGAAAGAGATTGTTTCTGCTGATAGCCAACTATTGAAAGTTGATAGCCATAAATGAGGAATAATTTATGACAAAAATAACTCAATGGATAGTCATTTGCTTGGTTTTATGCGTTATCGGTGGCATTGCATTTAGCCAAGGACTTGCACCACCGTCAAATGTCACGGCAGTGGACACACCCAACGACGACGGCAGCAGCATCACCGTTAAGTGGGGTGCCGCACCGGAAGGTAGCGATATCAGTGGGTATCAAATCCTACGTCGGATTGCCGGCGGTGGTCTTGAAGAAATTGGTGGGCTGCTACCCGCTGGAGCAACATCCTACGTTGATCCCACTATCGAAAAAGGGAACGCTTATGCCTACATCGTGCGTGCCGTTAGCGACACAGAGGCAACAGTTGATTCTGAAGAAACCGTACCCGTTAAAGGAACGGGTGAATGGTTTCACACCGGCAAAATCCCACTCCTTATTGCGATGCTTCTTTTCTGTGCCGCGATTCTTTGGAATATCTACGATGCGAGAAGCGGTAAAGAGATCTTTGTTCGGCGCATTCCTGGACTTGAGGCGGTGGATGAAGCTATCGGCAGAGCCACTGAAATGGGACGCTCCATTCTCTATGTACTAGGATTGGGGGGTGTAGATAATGTCGCTACCATTGCGAGTATGACAATCTTAGGGCAAATCGCACGGCGGACAGCCGACTATGAAACACCGCTGCGTGTGCCGTGTAATGACCCTATTGTGCTGAACGTGGTGCGAGAGATGGTAAGAACATCTTACCTCGACGAAGGTCGCCCGGATGCTTACAACGAAGAAAATATTTTCTTTCTCACCGATAGCCAATTTGCTTATGCCGCTGGTGTAGATGGGATGATGGTTCGCGAGAAACCAGCAGCAGTTTTTTTGCAAGGTCAGTTTTATGCTGAATCGCTCCTCATGGCTGAAACCGGTAATTCTATCGGTGCAATACAAATCGCAGGGACAGATTCTGAACATCAGCTTCCGTTCTTTATTGCAGCGTGTGATTACACTTTAATTGGTGAGGAACTCTACGCTGCGACGGCTTACCTATCCAAAGATCCTATGTTTTTAGGGAGTCTGAGAGGTCAAGATTGGGGTAAGGTTGTCATCTTTGCAGCAATTGTGTTTGGTGTAATTCTGGAATTATCTGGCGTTAACTGGATCACATCGTTCTTACAGAGAGTCCGTTAGGAGGCTTTATGAAACGACAAGTACCCTTAGTCCTCTGTTTTCTTTTTGGTATAGCACTCATCTTCACGCAGTTCAGTCCACATTCGTCGTCTCAAAAGCTTTACGAAGAGATAATTGATTGGAATCTTATAATAATACCATTCGCGTTGGTTTTGGCGGTGGCGACACTCATTGAAACCCATATAGCACGGGTTCGCCGCCGCGCGGAGCATTGGCAATACAGTCTTGTTGTCTTTGTGAGCATGGCGGTTATGGTTTTAATAGGTATTCCCTTTGGACCGCAAAACTCCGTTTTTGAATGGTTATACAACAACGTGCAAGTCCCGATGGACGCGACAATGTTTTCGTTGCTTGCCTTCTTTATTGCTTCAGCAGCTTACCGTGCCTTCCGCGCCCGAACGTTTGAGGCAACTTTGCTCCTCGTTACTGCAATGATTGTAATGATAGGAAATGTACCCGTGGGAGACCTCGCTTGGAACACTGTCCTGTCATGGCTTCCTTTGGAAGACGGTGCTTCAAAAGCACGCCAATGGATTTTAGACATCCCTAACCTCGCAGCACGACGCGGCATTATCCTTGGGGTGAGTTTAGGCGTGATCTCACAATCCATTCGGATTATTTTGGGTATTGAACGCTCTTACTTGGGCGGAGGAGATTAGCCAATGCTTGAAAAATTAATGAACATGGATCGGCGGATAATTTTTATATTCGTTGCCGTAGTCGTTATCATCCCAACGCTTATCCCGGTGAGGCTACCGACGCGGGTGTCCGAACCGGCGCAGAAACTTTATGACTATATTGATGGACTTTCTCCAGGCGAAACCATTATGCTCGCTTTTGATTACGGTCCATCCTCTTTAGCTGAACCAGAACCCATGGCAAAGGTGGTGCTGCGGCACTGCTTTGATAAAGGTGTGAATGTCATTGGAGTGACCCTTTATGCGAACATGCCTACCTTGGCTCACGGTCTTATGCAAAAAATTGCTGCGGAAAACGATGCGGTTTATGGTGAGGATTACGTTTTTTTGGGTTACCGCCCTGGTGTTTTACAGGTCATCCTTGGGATGGGGAATAATATCGCCGGTGTTTTTGAAACCGATTACAGTGGAACGGCTATTAATGAAATTCCGATGATGAAAAATATTAAGAACTACGACCAGATTGCCTTGCTACTTGACCTTGCCGCTGGAAGTTCAACGGAAGCCTGGATTATTTACGCAAACACAAGATACGGTTTAAAAATTGGTGCAGGCGTTACAGGGGTCATTATCGCACAGATGTATCCGTTCCTGCAAACCGGACAGTTGGTCGGTTTGATGCCGGGTTATTTGGGAGCCACTGAGTATGAGAAACTGTTAGACGCTCCTGGGGATGGAACTATAGGCTTAAATACAGCATCCTTCGTCCATGTTTTCCTTATCGGATTAGTCCTTCTGGGCAATATTGCTTTTTTCATTCATAGACGGCGGGGGGGAGTAGATTGATGGAAATTTTTGGTATCTGGATTGCAGCACTATTGACGCTTTGTATCTACAGTTTCCTTTACAGAGATAACCCGTTCTATCGGTTTGCAGAACATCTCTTCGTGGGAATATCGGTTGGATATGGTATTGTCATTACTATTCATCAAGGATTCATACCGTTAGCTTGGAATCCGCTGTCTGAGGCAGTGAGTGCACTTGGGACCCAAATAAGAGGTGAAGCCACACCAGAGACAAGTGAAGCCCTCAGTGGTTTATTCAAAATATTCCCGATTGGCATCGGTTTGCTCTTTTTTGCTCGGCTATCCGCACGGCACGCGTGGTTAATTCGCTATCCTATTGCTATCCTCATCGGGTTTAACTCTGGAATTGCTATCCCGAATGTGTTACGGGCATCTATTTTCGAGCAGACACACGGCACACTTACACCCTTTGCACAAATGCATGCCGGTTCGCTACCCCTTGGCGATATTATCGGAGCAGTCCTTATAGTCATTGGTTTGATTTGTACGCTCATCTATTTCTTTTTCTCTGTGGAACATCAGGGACCTGTTGGATGGTTCTCAAAAATTGGTATTGCTTTTCTCATGATAGGGTTCGGTGCAGCGTTCGGTAACACTGTAATGGGGCGTGTCGCGCTCTTGATTCACCGCGCGGGTTTTCTAATTAACGACTGGCTCGGTTCAATTTTTTGACGTTGTGCCGCAGATGTAAAGTAAAGACAAATTATGCCATTTAAGGGAACCTAATTTCATTCCGTCCAGGTTTTTAGTTGCTTGGACATTCTTCCTTAGAGTCGGACGTGAGCTTCACCGGAAACCGTTGTGAAACCTTCTTCGTAGTTCAAAACCCGTAGCCCGTAATGAAATGGAGGGCGGACTTAAGAAAAGGATGCTCAAGTTCAAACCCACGCCATTTAACCGCAAGGAAAAATAAAAAGCCGCAAGGAAAAATTAAAAAATGAAACTTGGATATAGCACATGGGGGATGCCTACCGTCCCCATAGATACCGCTCTTTCCCATCTCGCCAACCTCGGATACGATGGCGTTGAACTCACCATTATTCCCCGCTTTACCACCGAACTTAGCACACTTGACGCAACAGAACGGAAACGGATTTCATCCCTGTTCCAACAGCATAATTTGGCACTGCCAGCCATCGCTGCGCATTCCAGTCTATTGGAAACGGATCCGGAAGCCCACGCGAAAAACATGTGGCGATTGAAAGGTGGCGTTGATTTAGCAGTTGAACTCGCACAAGGGGACGAACTCGCCGCTGTCAATACGACACCGGGTGGAAAGCCAGAGGAGTGGGAATCTAAGAAAGGTTTCCTCGCAGAACGGGTCGGAGCACTCGTCGATTACGGGGCATCGCGGGGTGTCACCATCGCGATGGAACCCCATGTCGGTGCGATTATTGATACACCTGCAAAGGTGCTTGAACTCCTCGAAATTGTCAACTCACCGTATCTCAAAGTTAACTTTGACATCAGCCATTTCGATATTGTCGGTATGACAACCGAAGAGACGGTGTCAGCGTTAGCACCCGTATCGGCACATACACACGTCAAAGACCAACGCGGCACTGCCCCGGATCACGAGTTCCTCATCCCCGGCGAAGGTCCTTTTGATTATGTTGACTACCTCAAGCGGATGCGAGCACATGGTTATGATGGATTCATTACTGCTGAGGTGAGTTTCATGGTGCAAGCGAGAGAAGATTACGATCCGCTCGCCGCCGCGACACTTTCTTATGAAACATTGGCGAACGCTTTTAAAGAAGCCGGAATCGAACGAGGATAACGATGGCGACTCCGAACATCCTTTTGCTCATGACAGACCAACAGCGTTGGGACGCGATGAGTTGCAGTGGCGATTGGGTACAGACCCCAAATTTGGATCGGATTGCCAGTGAGGGTATCCGGTTCACAAACTGCGTTACCACATCACCCGTCTGTATTCCGACGCGACTCAGTCTGGCGACAGGCTTGTATCCGCACAACACCCACGTCTGGAACAACATGAACCACCAGATGCCTGCCGAAACGCCGACATGGATGCAAGCCGTGCGCGATGCTGGGTATCGGACAAGTCTTTTCGGTAAAACACATCTCCATCCGCACAGCGGCGATCTACGCGAACGTGAGGACTTAATGAATGCCTATGGATTGGACGATGTGAACGAAATCGGTGGACCGCGGGCAAGCGCGAAGGTGCTGTCCCACATGACCGCGATGTGGGAAGAGAAAGGGTTGTGGGAGGCTTATCGTGCCGATTATCGCGAACGGTTCAGCACAAAACCGCATCTCGTCCGACCCTCGACGCTCGGATTTGAAGACTACGCCGATGTCTACGTCGGGCAACAAGCGAAGCAATACCTCCAGAACTATGAACGGGAGGAACCTTGGTGCTGTTGGGTCAGTTTCGGAGGACCCCATGAGCCGTGGGACACGCCCGAGTCGTATGCCAGTATGTATAATCCTGAGGACATGCCCTCAGCCGTCTCGCGTCCACCGGCAGGAGAACGTCCTCGTGGGCATTTGGACAGACTCATGCAGCGTGTGAACCCGACATTTGGACCCGGCGAAATCGGAAGACTCCGAGCGAATTACGCAGGTAATGTGACACTCATTGATGATCAAATCGGGGAGATTCTCGATGCAATTGAGGCACGCGGCGAACTTGAAAACACAATCATTGTCCACACCTCCGACCACGGTGAAATGAACGGGGATTATGGACTCATCTACAAGAGCAACTTCCTCAATGGTGCCGTTCGGATCCCACTACTCGTGCGAACCCCTGACAGTGCAAACGCGGGGAGCGTTTGTGAGAGCCCAGCGGAATGGATCGACATCGGTCCAACGCTTGTTGAAGTGGCAGGTAGTGAGTTAGAAAATCGTCAATTCGGGAAATCGCTGTGTCCCGTGTTGACGCAACCTGACGCGATACACCGAGACTTCGCGATTTCGGAAATAGAGGGTGAGATTATGCTCCTAAATCAGGAGTGGAAGGCTGCTCTCAACGCAGATGGCGAGGTTTATCTCTTATTTGATGTGCAGAACGACCCAAACGAGGGACAGAACCTCGCGGGTAGACCTGAAGTTGCGGACGTTGAAACGGCGTTGCGCCTGCAAATTTTAGAAAGACTCATGCAGACGCAACTGGATAAACCCTTTCGGTAGTGCTGGCATCATTTTGATGCCGTTGCTTCTCTTTTTAGGTATATACGCTGGAAGTAAATTACGCCCTGCCGTAAACGGGGATCGCAGCACCGTTGATGATCGTTGCATCGTCAGAAGTCAGGAAACATATCACCTTGGCGACATCGGCAGGTGCTACCCACCGGTCATGCTCCTCGTCCGGCATGGACTCACGATTCGCGGGTGTGTCCATAACACTCGGCATAATGGCATTAACATTTACCCCCGAATCCATCACCTCAGCCGCCAACGCCTCGGTCAAGGTGCGGACCCCGCCTTTAGAGACACAATAGGCACTGAGTCCTGCCTCACCTTTCAATCCAGCGCGTGCGGAAACGTTGATAATCTTGCCGTAACCACGTTCGGTCATGTGGGGTATGACTGTTTTGCAACACAGAAAAACCGATTTGAGGTTAAGGTCCATCATAAAATCCCACCTGTTCTCTTCAAGCTCGGCAGTTGGAATCCCACCGACAAACCCGCCAACGATATTCACTAAGACATCCAGCGAACCGAATTTGGATAAAAATTCCTCAATGGTCTTCTGGACTTCGGCTTCTTCGGTGACGTTCGCAAAGAGGAATGTCACGTCTTCACTGAGTTCGGGATTGTATTCTTTGAAACTTTCGACTTCGTTCTCAAACAGATAGGTAACAGCGACAGTGTCGCCTTGTGCGAGATAGGCTTTGGTGACGGCACTCCCTAATATACCAGTGCCGCCGGTGATGAGGACGTTGCGGTTCTGTTGTGTCATTTTTTGTTTTCTCCACTTTGCTTATTGGTAGTCTGTATCCTAATATTACTACGAAATTCACGGTCATGGAGCGTGTCGGAAACGTAGATACGCTCATCGTGTCGTTCTTGTTCTTTGAAGTCGTTGTAAATTGCACGAGGATCGTAGTTAAATTTCGCAGCGTGTACTTCTCTGATTTTACGAATTTCATCCACAATTGGGTCACATTTATTACACATTTTAATCATCCCCCATTAATTCTTCAGGAGTACAAATGATAATTGGCTCATAATTCGCTTTGTGACAAACAGCATCGATACGCGGACGCATTGTTGCATTAACGATGTGTCGGAAATTCCAAGACACTAAGTATTCAACCTCACTTGCTGTTGTTGGAATAGCTATATGGAGAGCATCCTCAAATGCTGTCAATGGTATCGCCCCCTCGTCCACCAAGTTTTCAGCTAAAACTAACGCATTTTCAGAAAGTTCCAACGTAGTTATTGTATCTAGCGCATCAAGCCTCGCTTTCACCTCTTCTGGATTGCCCTGCCTTGCTTCTTGAACAACTAACACAGAAGCAACTAAGTCGAATTTGTTTTGGCAGTTCTGCCACTAGTGCTGTGTCACTCCTAAAATGATGGATGTGGGCAGCCACAAGGGACTGCCCCTACAGGGAAAATCCCTTCAA
>JAGWBV010000032.1:56301-68647 GCA_021295715.1 Candidatus Poribacteria bacterium
ACAAGGGACTGCCCCTACAGGGAAAATCCCTTCAACCCAACTGACAATACTATCAAACTCAACTTGACACAGCACTAGTCACGCGTTACCAACTGACGCGCCGCAATTTTCAAATTCTGGCTAAACTTTGACGTAAAATAACTCAGAACTGATGTATCACTATAAACTTACGGTTTAACTTCAGATAACACGGTATCATTCCAATTTTGTGTGCGGCAGGTAAGTGCCTTTCTTCTATATACTACCAATACCGGGGCGGTTTGGTAGTATCAATTTGCCCTTATCAAGGCTAACACCTGTGTATGGATCGTTCGCGATGAGCAGATGACCATCCAGATCGGCATAGTCCACGAGAGGTGTCAGATGTGCAGCGGCAGTGATACCAAGTGAGCTCTCTATCATACACCCTAACATAACGCTTAAACCGTGGGCGCGAGCAACATTTATCATTCGGTATGCCTCAAGCAATCCACCACACTTGACGAGTTTGATATTGATACCGTCAACACACTCAGCGAGAACCGGAATATCACTCGAGCGTTTGACGCTTTCATCGGCAATAATCGGTAGTTCTGAGTGTTCGTAGACAAACTTGAGTCCTGCCAGATCATTCGGTTTCGTCGGTTGTTCCACCAATTCGACACCATACCGAGCAAGGTCGCGAATCTTGCGGACAGCCTCCTTTGGAGTCCACGCAGTATTCGCATCGACGTAAATGGGTTTATCCGTGACCTCTCGGAGTTTCTGAATGATCTCAATATCCTGGGGTGTGCCGAGTTTGACTTTCAGGATCGGATACGCTTCAGCATGTCGGATCTTCTCTGCCATTACCTCAGGTTCATCGAGACCAATCGTGAACGACGTGTAAGGGGTCTGATGCGGATTGAGACCCCAGAGTTGATAAAGCGGAACACCAAGTTTTTTACCGAGTCGATCGTGCAATGCCATATCAAGGGCGGACTTTGCTGCGTAATTGCCACCGAGCGTCGCTTCAACGATTTCCATCACATCGTGGATTGCATCGAGATCTTTCGGAAGTGCTGGCGCAATGGTTTCCAACGCCACACTCACCGTCTGAACAGTTTCGCCGTAAAACCGAGCTGGTGCCGCTTCACCGATGCCACCGTCAATCTCCACAGAAATCACCTGTCGGAACGCGTCTGTCGCGCGACGCGCAATCTTGAACGGATGCTGAAGTTGTAAATCTGTGATTTGCGTTTTCATTATACCTTGCCCGGAAACGGCGTGATTTGAATCTTTTACAGGCATTCCTTAAATCCGTCCTCCAAATGTAAAGCATTCTGGCTGCGAAGCAAAATTATGCCATTTAAGGAGAACCTAATTTCATTACGGACTACGCGCTTTCGTCTAATTGGAAGAATGCGCCGACACATCCTTTAAGTACTCCATAAACCGTTTTTGTCTTTCTGCCGGAATTTCTCCATCGTCCTTTAGGAAAGTCCATGCCCCGAAGAAAATCGCATGAGCCCCCGACACACCAGAAGCGTTTGGGTGATTTAAAGATTTAATTTGAAGCGTCATCGCCATCTTATTCGTCTGCTGAATTTCAGGAGTCGTTCTATCTTGAACGGTAACAATCGGGGTTTCATAAAGTGTGCTGTTAAACTGTTCAAGTATCCGTTTTAGGAAGGTCTCTGTCACCTGATTGCCTCGGTAGTGTGCCGCAACCAGAGTAGATTGCTCCTTATCCCATTCAGCGTGATTAATTTGCAAATAATACCCGCTATCCTTGATAGCGTTGACTTTCTGTATCCGTTTTTCCACAGACATTTTTGACCCGTAGGTATAAATATTATAAACCTTTGCCCCCGCGAGTTTCAACATCCTTTCCAATGTTGTAAGGAGTTCCTGTGTCTCAGGGGTATCCGTTTGAGAATCGAGAACAATGACAGTAGAGACAAACACACCATCCGCGATAGGGTGAAGTCCGACATCGGCAATCGTTGCTTGATTCGGTTGAATGTGAATCTTACGCTTGTCGGGATAGTATCCTCTTTTAGAAATATGAAGCGTCGTTTCGCCGAAATCCTGCGATTCGGAACTTGTTGTGATAAAGAAGTGTCCCTCGGCATCCGTAACAGTCATCAATCCTGAATCAGTTTGTAATTGTGCGTCTTGGATCGGTTTTTTAATTTTTCCTTGCGGTTCGATGCGATGTGTTTTGGCATCTGACGTGCCTTTGGGTATATCCGCGCGCCAGACTTGACCTTGCACAATCGCGCCATTGGTGTCCGAGAAGTGAATTATCAACGACTGATGTGTCTGTTGATATGAGACTTCCACCGTTGCTGTGCCTGGTGTATCAGATGCGTGTAGATAGAATTGTGCTGAGCCATTTTTTGAGAGTCGGCGATCCTCTTTGAGTGTCCCGTTAGACGTTTGTGCGTAGATCGGTTCATCGTCAGCAATTGGCATCCCCTCAGTGTCCTGGGCAGTTACAGAGATACCAACGTAACTTTTCCCATCAGCAGGGAGTGTCTTTGACCACGCGCTGAGATCCAACGCCTCTGCAGGCGGTGCCACCTTAAACCATTGCGGTGAAGGCAGACTGTGATTCCCATAATAATTCACCAATTCTGTCTGGACAAAATGCACGCCGTTCGATAACGGTTTATCGAGGGAGACAGTAATCTGATCTGTCGCTCGATCGTAGTGATACGGAACATCCATGTTATCAACCTTGACACGGATGGAGTCGGTGAAGACCTGCTGACGTTTGAGCATCCACGCGCCCCGTTCATGGAGTCCGTCCATAACCTGAATCTGGAGGCGCGGTGTTTTCGTTTCGATGACAGAGGTATGTGGCGGTTCTACAAGAACGCCTTTTGGAAACCCGCCTTCAACATAACGGGCGATACCCAGAAAGTAACCGTATGCTTCCTTTTTCAGATAACTGTCCTCCTGCAGCCTTGCCTCTTCCTCTGGGTTCGAGAGAAAAGATGCCTCACACAACACCGCTGGACATTCGGTCAGTCGCAAGACTCCAAAACCGGAAGCCGTTATTAATTTATCCGAGTAAAGTCCTGATGCTGGAGAGGTGGGCAATTGAAGCGCATCTGAGACTCCCTGCTGGACATACCGAGCGAGGTCGAGACTCTGGCGTGAGTCATCCGCATCGCCGTGATACCAAGTGGAGGTATAGTTAACTTTCGGGTTATCGATCCCGTTATGGTGCAGCGAGATGAAGAAATCAGCACCATTTTCGTTGGCGATTTCACTGCGCTTTGACAGACTGACATAGGAATCATCAACGCGCGTCATGATGACGGTAGCCCCGACCTGCTGTAACATCTCGCGTAGGTGGGAAGCCACTCGTAGATTCACATCCGCTTCGCGAACGCCTGTTGGACCCCGTTTGTAATCCGGGACGTGTGCTTGTCCGCCGTGTCCGGGATCCAGGCAAATTTTGAAACCTTTGAGATGCCGAGTATAAGGGGGAGGATCAAAGTGAAGAGGGGTCTTTTGCTCTGCAAGCTCCTGACGTTGGGAACACCCCGCAAACACCAGAAGAATCAAAAGGATCTTTAATTTTTCCTTGCGGTTCGATGAGGTGGGCTGACTGCTAATGGTTCTCACTGCGAAGTAGGTCTCCGACGGCTGCGCGATTTAGGACGACCAAGGATCTCTGAGAGAATGATGCCCTGACGAAACGTTTGCGGTGATAAGTCCAGCAGCGATGTCGCGGGGACAGATCGCGTTCTGGTCGGAGATTCTACAGGCACTGGAGGCGGTTGGGGTTTCGGTGTTTCGACAACCGGATCAGGCTGCTCCGCTTCAGGACGCATTGGTTCTTCGGCAACCGGTACTACCTCTTGTTCGTCCTGCTGCAAAATCATCTGCTCGAGTTGCGTCTCAAACGGGAAATCTTCCATGAACGGAGGGGGTGTCTCTTCGCTCTCTGGCGTCACACGCTCACCCGCTTGTCTTTCCGCATCCCGTTGTTGCGCTTTCCGTCGACGCGCGTTGCTCAAGATAGATATCAGGATCACGATAACCAACGGTCCCAGCATCTGGAGGATATTTTCCATTTTTAATTATTCCTTGCGGTTCGATGAGGTGGGCATAGGGCTTTAACGTTGCTTTCCGTATACCCGTTTTCCACTTCGTTTCAAGCTGCGGTTAGGTGGATTGAGTTAAAAAATTATGGACACCCTAAATACCGACTATGTAAGTCCGAGGGAGTGTGCAGACCGCGTTGTGTCTACCTCTTGAGTGCCGCCCGGTGAAGCGATCGATTGACGCATCTCTGTATCCGCAAGGATATTACGGAGTTCGTAATACGTCATCACACTCATCCGCTGAGAATCAAAGGTGTCCGAGATGGCGAGTGGCACCTCCGCTTCTGCCTCAATCAGTTTGACGGTCATTTCTTCGACTAACGCTTTATTCTCTTCCTCTTCCGCTTGTGCGCGGGCACGACGTTCTTCCGCTTTCGCACGTGCTATCTTGAGTTCAGCCTGTGCTTGGTCGGTCTGTAATTTTGCACCGACATTCTCACCCACATTTATATCGGCGATGTCGATTGACAGAATTTCAAAGGCGGTCCCTGCAGCTAAGCCCTTGGCGAGTACCGTCTCTGAGATACGAACCGGGTTTTCCAAGACTTGCTTGTGGCTTCCCGATGAGCCAATCGTCGTGATAATCCCTTCGCCGACCCTCGCACGGATCGTGTCTTCAGTCGCACCGCCGACGAGTCGGTCAATGTCGGCTCTCACCGTAACACGTGCTTTCACGATTAACTGGATACCATCGCGGGCAACAGCAGTGATACCCGAATTCGGATCCTCTCTACTGGGGATATCTATAATCTCAGGCGTAACGCTGACCTGGACGGCTTGCAAGACATCTCGACCTGCGAGATCAATTGCGGCAGCCTGCGCGAAACCGAGAGCAATGTTGGCTTTATCTGCGGCAATCAGTGCCGATACGACACTCGCAACACGTCCCCCAGCGAGAAAATGTGCCTCCAGATCGTCAAGAGATAGATTTAAGCCTGCTTTCGTTGCGTTGATCTGAGGATCTACAATCCCCGAGGGTGGAACACGCCGCAAACGCATTGCAACGAGATCGAAAATTCCAACCTTCACGCCTGCCGCAATAGCAGTAATCCATAGCCCGATCGGAACGAGCCAACTAATAATAATAATAAACAGGATAAGTAGGACAGCAATAATTGCGACCATTGTTGGTGCCATGTTTATTTTTCTCCCTTTTAATGGCAATCAGCGATTAGCAATCAGCAATCAGTGAAGAGGTATTTTGGTGAAGATGCGGTTTCCTCTTGCTGACTGCTGACTGCCGACAACTGACAGCCCTTCTATTGTTACTCTGTATTCGTGTCCAAGTTGCCTTCACGGAACGCATTCGCCAAAGAACGCGGAACTTGCGCTTCCGCTTCAACGACTTTCGCACGCATCTCTTGGACGCCTGCAGTCATCTCTTGTTTCCGAGCGACTGCCATAGCACGACGCTCTTCTGCTTTCGCTTGTGCGACGACCAAGTCTGCCTCGGCTTGCTCCGCTTGGAGTTCCGCACCGATGTTTTTGCCAACGTTGACATCAGCAATATCAATTGAAAGAATTTCAAAAGCCGTTCCAGCATCAAGTCCGCGGTCAAGCACCGTCTTCGAGATAATGTCCGGGTTTTCAAGCACATCTTCATAAGTTTCAGAGGCACCGATAGCACTGATAATACCTTCTCCGACACGAGCAATGATCGTCTCTTCACCTGCACCACCGACGAGCCGATTGATGTTCGTGCGCACCGTAATACGGACAGTGGCTATCAACTCAACACCATCTAAAGCAAGCGCACTGATTTTCGGGGTCGTGATTACCCGCGGATTGACGCTGACCTGAACCGCCTCAAAGACATCACGTCCAGCCAAATCTATAGCAGCAGAGCGTTGAAAATTCAACTCAATTCTCGCTTTATCTGCGGCGATGAGCGCGCTGACAACATTGAGCACATTACCACCCGCAAGGTAATGCGCTTCTAATTCGGCAGTCGCTGCCTTCAATCCAGCCTTGTGGGCACTGATTAAACCCTTCACAATAACATTCGGATTCACGCGTCTGAGGCGCATCCCGATTAAGTCAAAAATTCGGAGAGGAACTCCCGCTGCTACAGCGGCAATCCACAGTCCAACGGGGACGAACCAGAAGAACGCGATGATCAATATTAGAACAACAAGGGCAATTCCCCCCGTAAATAAATCTATCATTATCTGCCTCCATGAATTAGCCGTCGGCAGTCAGGTCGGATTTTTTCAAAATCCTTTCAGCAGTCAGTGAAAGAGGGTATCGTTTACAAAGGTATCCTCTTTGCTGATTGCTGATTGCTAATTGCTGATTGCTATTGTAAACTACGAACTACGACACGACTGCCTTCTACAAAAATCACTTCGACTTCGGTATCTGCAGGAACGTATTCACCCTGTGTGACAATATCAACACGGTGTCCATTGATAAGCGCAGCCCCAGCAGGACGCAGTGGTGTCAATGTTTTACCGGATTTCCCAACTAAATTTTCTAATTCCGACGGAGGCGCGTGGAAACCCTCTGCCTTATTTTGCGTTTTTCCTAAGATAAAGGTTTTACCGACAGGCGTTGCACGCATAACCGATAACCCCACAATCGCCAGTGGAATAACGCCTATTAGCGTTGCCCCCGTATAAGTTAAAGCCATCTGCAATCCATATTCCGACCAAGCGACCCCGACACCTATCAGTATAAGGATAACCCCCGGCACACCTGCTGCTCCAAATCCGGGAAGGATGAGCACCTCAATGAATACTAACAGAATTCCAATGCCTATCAGGAAGATGAGAAACCCTATCATATCTTTTAGTTTTACCTTGCGGTTCGGTCAGGTCGGTTTAATGAATAAATTGCCTTTACGTTGACCCGCCTGCGTGTTTTTACTTGGGCGTTTCTGCGAATTGCTGCGAATTGCTGCGAATTTTTGCAGGCTACATGTCTGGTAGAAAGTTGTAAAGTGTTCTAAAATCTGTAAAGTCGCAAGCGCGTCTCTGTAAACTTGCAAACTTTAGTACACTTCGCACCTTTGAAACTCTCATCGCGGTTTTCTGTGGTGATTACAGGATATATCGACCAAGCAAAAATTAATCATCCTCAACTGCTTCTACGAAAACTTTAGGACCTTCAACGCTTACGACTTTTATATTGCTATCTTGTGCGATAAAATCGCCGACGGTGACAACATCTACCCTATTATTAGCGATTCGAGCCGTTCCAGAGGGACGCAAAGGCGTTAGGGCTGTCCCAGATTTTCCGAGATACGCCTGAAAATCCTCCGAACTCGACGAGTGGTATCCCATCTCTGTATCCATCACTGTTGACAAAGCGAGCCTCCGAAAAAGCTGCGTTTCAGGTAGGAGAAAAGCGGCGAGAATCACCAAGCCAGCACTCAAAATCACGGAGATTGAGAGCCACATAACCGCGGTCCGGAACTCATAAGCCTTGTCGAAAACGAAAAAGACGCTCCCTAACATCAGCGTGATGCCAAGAATTCCGGCAACACCAAATCCGGGGATGACGAAAACCTCTAAGGCGATAAGTCCAAGACCGATCAGGAAGAGTAGAAATGCCCATTCTGCACCGATTTTCGTTAGCATGTGTCCACCGAAGAAAAGCCCTACACAAACTAAACCGAGGAATCCGGGAATACCGAAACCGGGTGTGCGAATCTCTATAAAGATACCGAGGATTCCCAGTGAAAGGAGCAGCGAACTGATGAGTGGATTCGTCAGAAAGAAAACAACCCTATCCGCAAGTGTCGCCTCAACCTCGGTAATACGTGCGCCTGCCAATGTTTTTAGGCGATTAATTTCTGAAATACCAAAATCCTGCTCTCGTTGTGCAATGCCCTCTTCTGTTAGGGGCAATTTATTTCCTTCAATCTCAACAATCTCGTATTGTGCCAATAGTTCTGTGAGGTTTTCGGCTTGTGCGTCTGCGAACCCGTATTCTAACGCCTGTTGGGTCGATAGCGTGAGCAGTTTTCCCTCGGCACAGAGAATTTCCATATCTTCGCCTTCTTCTTCACGCGAAATGTACTCTTCAGGTAGGAGTTTAATAATCTGACCATCTGCAAGTTTTACGAGAACGAGTTCTTTGTCCACCATCGCTTCGGCAATATCTGGGTTTCGGTTCTCGCGTTCTGCCGTTGCACGAATGGTGCCCTGAATATAAGAGATTGCCTTTTCCCCAACCTCTTGCCCTTGAATATTAACGGGCGCGGAATCCCCAATCGTTCCTCCCGAAGTCATGACAATCTGATTACAGGCGATAGAAATCATCGCTCCCGCAGATATAGCCTGTCGATTGACAAAAGCGATTGTGGGAATTTGTGTATCCTGAATAGATCGGATAATATTTATGGCGGAATCTACCCGACCGCCCGGTGTATCCACATCAAAAACAATAACATCGGCACCAGCCTCCTCTGCTGTTTGGATGCCATCACTGATATAGGTGCCGAGCCCGCTCCCGATCTCGTTCCGAATGTCAATCACGTAAACCAGCGCGGGGTCCTGAGCGGACAGATCGCCACTCATGAGGAGATATCCGATCAAAAGGAACACATTTTTTAATTTTATCTTGCGGAGAAATGAAATGGGTTTCATGTTGAATTGCCTCTCTTAAATCCGCCTTCCACTTCGTTTTTTAATTTTACCTTGCGGAGAAATGACGATATTTGTAACTTCAGGGTTTTCGCGTGCGAGTCGCCTGCGCCGTTGTTGCAGGCTGCGTTTTTTGTTGTTAATTTTACATTGGGGATAGACCCCGATATTTGTAACTGGACGAATTTTCTCTTTTATTCGGACCACCTCCACAGCACCTAACCTACACGCCTTCCGAAACGGTTTCATAATGCTACAAAAGAATGCTCTGCGTCCATCCTAAATAATTGGTAACCAATTCAATTATACCCGAAGGCAACAGTAAACGTCAAGACCGATTTGCAATTCAACTTGCTGTGAACTCTTCTTGGATCCATGCATGGAGAACATGGTTCAGGATTAAATGGACATCCTCAACGGGACCGTAGCGATCACTATCCACAACGACATTCACATCACAAATCGTTGCCAAGGCACCACCGCCGAAGCCACTCCACCCGATTGTTTGACACCCAATCTCTTTCGCGTGTCGCATTGCCCGAAGCACATTCTCTGAATTGCCGCTCGCACTGATACCGATAACAGTATCGCCCGGGTTCACGAGATTTTTGAGTTGTTCAACGAAAACATCTTCATAAGCGACATCGTTTGACCATGCCGTCATTGTCGCGACGTTATCCGTTAAACTCATAACACGGAAACGGGGTTTACCGGGGACACTCGTGCCTTTTCCTAAGTCACAGGCAATATGTGATGCTGTAGAAGCACTTCCGCCGTTACCAATCACAAAAATTTGCTTTTCGGCGTAATATGCCTCCATAATAACATCTATAGAACGTCGGACATCTGCCAATGTGAGTCGCTCTAAAACATCTTGTAGATGCGAAATATAGTTCTGGATTCTCTCCATTTATAGTAAATCCTATAATTATTTGGTCTCCGCGGTAGGCGAGGTTTCAAACCTCGCCTACCTGGGTGTGTCTATAAGTAAGTAGGTAAGCAATTTTCAGACGACTAATGCGATGGCAGCGAGGTCACCCAACGCATCACCTAATTGGGCAGGCGCGATATGAACCGCTTCTGCAGGACGGGTCATTGCAAACTTTGAAACTGTCTCCCGAATCGGATCGAGTAAGAGATCACCAGCGGCAATTGCGATCGTTCCGAGTAAAACGATGTCAGGGTTCAAGATGTTGACCAAATTTCCGATACCCCAGCCCATGTAATATGCTGTCTCCTGAACGAGTTCTAAAGCTAAAGCATCGCCCGTGCGCGCCGCGGCGAGTACATGCTCCGATTTGACACCTTCAATTTGTCCGTCGGCAAGTGCTAATAGTGCCGTTGATGCCTTCCCGTTCTCCAGCTGCTTTTGTATTGCAGTCTGTGCGCGGCGTGCGATAGCAGGACCGGAACAGAGTGCCTCAAGGCATCCCTGTTTTCCACAGCCACAGCGGGGTCCATCCGGTAGAAGTATCTGATGTCCTACCTCACCGGCACTGTCATTGGCACCGTGGTAAACCTGACCATTGATAACAATACCACCCCCGATACCTGTACTCATCGTCATATAGAGGACCGCACTATAGCCACGTCCACCGCCGAACCTGAACTCTGCGAGCGCACTCGCATTCGCGTCGTTCTCAATCGTCACTGGTACCTGAAATTCAGATTCCAATTTTGCTTTAAGCGGTAGCGCGTCCCAGCCGGGTAAGTTCGGAGGAGAATAGACAATCCCAGTCTTCGTATCCAACGGACCGCCACAACTCACGCCTATCGCTGAAATAGATGTCTGTTCCAAACCGGCTTGACTGACAACTTCACGCACCATATCAAACAGCAAATCGATCGCATATTCCGGTCCCTTTTCTGAGAACGTCGGTTTACGCACCTTGCCGAGGATATGTCCGCGCCTATCAGCGACAACAGTAGCGAGTTTCGTTCCACCGATGTCAATGCCTACAATGTGCTTTTTCATACGCCTATCCCTCTCTGAAGAAAAAGATAAATTGAGTCATTGACGGGCGATTCATCGCCCTACTACAAACGAAGGACACTGCTTGTAGGAGTGCTATTTATAGCACGTTCCGTAAATAGTCAGACAATTAACACTTATGTTACAACTCATAATTTAGGGCGCGCAGTGCAGGATAAATCTGTTCGTATGTTTTCAACTTCTCATCGTAACGCTGTGCGAACTCTTCACGCGGATAATACACATCGCGTGGCGTGACCAGCTGCTCGACTGCCGATTCGATGGATTCATATTTGCCTATCGCTGTGCCAGAAAGGATGGCAGTGCCGAGACAGACGCCTTCCGATATATCAAGGGCAATCACCTTTTTCCCAAACATATCCGCTTTGAGTTGGAGCCATTTTTCAGATTTCGCGCCACCACCGATGGCACGCACCTCGTTTATCACAACCCCAGCGTCTTGAAGCATAGCGAGATTCTGTTTAATTTCGTAACTAATACCTTCCAGAATCCCTTTGATCAGTTCACCTTTCGTCGTCGAAAGCGTCAATCCGACAATTGCGCCCTTCGATTCCAAATCGAGATAAGGGGTGCCCGAACCCGTGAAGTGTGGCAGCACCATGGCTGTCCCTGGGGCATCCGGGAGTTCCTCCATCAGTAAATCGTAGACATCGCGTCCTTCTGCCTCTGCTTGGGCGACTTCTGCTTGCGCGAGTGTATCTCTGAACCATCGCAGCACAACGCCGCCACTGGATACAAATCCCAGTGTGACATACAACCCATCGACAACGTGCGGATAACAGGCGAAATTCCCGTCTATCATGTCTTCGTTGATGACGGGTTCTGTGAAAGCGGGTGCGATACATTCAACAGTGCCAGTGGCGTCCATTACCTCACCGCTCCGAATAATTCCCGCACCTAAAGCACCGCACGGTTGGTCGTGTCCACCCGTGACGCATACCACCCGTTGTGGGAGACCGAGTTCATCAGCGACCTTTGTGCTAACCTCACCGATCGGCGTGCCTGATGGCGCAGCGTCTGGAAAGAGTGCCGCATCTACATCTGCCAAACCGAGCATTTTTTCTGACCAAACCTTGTTGATAATGTCAAATGCCATCGTGCGCGCGGCGAGAGAATAGTCCACCACAGGCGAAACACCGAGTTTGAAATAGACAAAATCTTCAAAACCGAGAAATTTCCATACCTGTTGATAAAGATCAGATTGGTTCTGCTGCATCCAGATGAGTTTCGCCAAGGTATGAATGTCACTCATTGGCATCCCGGTGATTTCCATTACCTCTAAAGGTGTTATCTGTTGTTTTAGCCTATCGCAGATGCCGGTTGTCCGAGCATCGAAAGTAGTAATCGCGTTTGCTAAAATCTGACCATCGGCGGATACCGGTGTTACCGCTTCACCTTGTGAAGCGACACTGATTGCCTCAATTGGATCGGATTTCGTTTGTGATGCAACCTGTTGAATACCAGCCGCTATGTTTTCCCAGACGACATTCGCGTCCAGTTCCGACCAGCCGGGTTGCGGATGGATCAACGGATACTCGCTGTATGCTTGTGCGAGCGTCGTCCCATCTTCGCGAAAGGCGATAACCTTACATCCTGTTGTTCCAACATCAATACCCAAAAGACTCATGGCTTCCTTCCTTTTCTCCTTGATACGGGATGCGATTATCATACAATAGATTACACATTAA
>JAGWBV010000033.1 GCA_021295715.1 Candidatus Poribacteria bacterium
TTTCGGTGTATTTACCGCTCTACCTAGGGGAAACACCCAAGCAAAAACACCTACAGATTAATTTTCAAACTGGCGTTATAAAAATAAAACGAAACCGTAAGCCCGCAATGTAATGGAGAGCAGATAGGAGAAAAACACGTTAAATAGGAAACTTCCTTAGCGCGAGCCTCTATAGGAAACCTGCGGGACAATACTCCGCAAGGTAAAATTAAAGAATGAAAAACGCCATTATAATTTTTACCGTCATCTGTTTTACGTTCCTTGTCTGTATTGAGGCAGATTCTGAGCAAATCCTTACCTACACTGTCGCCGATGGATTGATAGGCCCCGTTGTGCCCGTCATTTTTCAGGACAGTCGAGGAGATTTGTGGTTCGGTTCCGATCGGGGCGGCGTGAGTCGATTCGATGGGACCAGGTTTGAATCTTACATTGGAGCTCCGGACACATCTGAGCACGCGCCGACATCCAACGTAGGACCGGGTGCCCTAATCGGACAGACGCTGCAAATCGTTGAAGATAAATGGGGGCATATCTGGTTTCTCACTCGGTTCCCCTCCGAAAATTCAGGGAGGATAAGTTGGTTTGATGGTTCTTCGATTAATCTCATCGGCACAGGTAATTCGCTACTCGTTGACGAAGCTGGTGATATATGGGTCGGTGAGAGTCAGCAACTCACGAAGTACACCACTCCAGGAGTCCAACGCCTGCCACAAGCACACCCAAACGAAATTATAGGTGAAGATCTGCTCCGCTCAACGGATTTCACAATTAACGTTATCTTTGAAAGCGAAGACGGAACGATTTGGATCGGTGGAAGCGAAGGTGAAGAACAGCAGCACGGGGCAATCCTCAGTTTCCGAGAGAATCGTTGGGTAGAGGACCCTTTAAGCATCAAAGACAGGGACGACACAAGTAAGAAAACGGACGATGCAACACAGCGAATTCATCCAAATATTGGATTTACACGTTACGATCTGTCAAACCTTAACGCTGTGAATACTATCGAAACAATCGGTGAAGACACGTCTGGAAATCTTTGGTTCGGAGGCTACAATTTTCTCTTACGTTTTGATGGAGAAGTATTTGAGCAAATCCTCCCTTTACTCTGGGGACAGAGTGGATCCATAAGCAGTAGGCCTGCATCAATCCAGAGGCTGGCATCAATTCGGAACGATACGAAAGATCGTGTCTGGTTCAGCGATGGACGCACGACGAGATGGTGGTATGGCTCTCAACACGGAAACTTACCGGGGTTTCTCGAACTTGAGGATGCC
This sequence comes from Candidatus Poribacteria bacterium, assembly GCA_021295715.1. NCBI lineage: Bacteria > Candidatus Poribacteria > Candidatus Poribacteria bacterium. The sequence goes on from JAGWBV010000033.1 coordinate 1,275, forward strand.
TGGGGAAATCTATGGTTTACTGACGAAATTGGAGCACACCAGTACGATGCCGACCTCACTCAACTGCCCGATCGTATCAACGCAGGACTCGGCGTTGAAGGAATTCATACAATTTATGAAACCATAGACGGTAAATTATGGTTTGGTCACGATAATGGCGTAACATCATTTGACCCGACACCTGCCATCAGTACACACGCTGGACTCGGCACCAATAGGGTACGGATGATATTTGAGGACAGTCGAGGTTACCTCTGGTTTAGTGTGCCAGGAGGTGTTGCGCGTTACGATGCAGAATCCGAAGAGCTTACCACACATATATTCAGAGTAAGTTCAGTGCATACTGATGCATCGTCGAATCCTCAAGCCGGTTCGAGAACTATAGGACGCGTTCGTCCGTCTCGAACTGAAATCGAAAAAATATTTGAAGTTGGTGGGCACGTTTGGTTTATAGACGAACCTGGGTTGGGCGGGAATTCCACGCGATTACGATATACCTTCTTTCGGTACGCAAATGGGAAATTCGGTCAAGTTTCCGTTCCCATCCAAACATCAATTGGTCCTGGCGGAGAAAGGTCAGATACCAGCACTCATGTTCTCATTCACGAAGGAGAATACACTTGGATGGCTTTCGGAGGTCACCTTTTCAAAGCCGACACAACAGGACTATTACGACTGACAAACACCGGCTTTCAGAGGATCCTTTTTCAAGAAATCGGTCCGAGTGCTACCGCGACTCCAATAGCCCCAATAGAGTTCGGCACAGCCGCTATCACCGACGTATACAGAGATTCCAACGACAGATTATGGGTGCACTTCAATGACGGAAAGGTTCTGCGCTATCCGAAAGAAATTAACACCCTAACAACCCGTCTGAGTAAACCTGACCCCCTTCCCCTTCAAGCGACAGACTTGTTAAAAACGGCTTCAGGAAGCAAATGGTTTTTTAACGCGGCAACTGGAAAATTGATACTCTGGAGTGACACTGAGCTCGGCAAACCACTTCCGCTCGATGGTGAGTCCAGTTCTGCCCCGATTGCTGTTTGGAAAAATCCCAAACTGCAAAACAACCGAATCACTTTTCTTTTTCCGGATGCTCTCAAAACATATCACGGTACATCGCTCATTTCTCTTGAGGAGATTGCTCTTGCTGAACTACAAGATTCTCTAACCACTCAAGCGGGGGTACTCTGGTTAGCAACCTCCCGCGGGGTCGTCCGCTATGATGGGAAAAACGCCAGGATCTATACAACGAAAGAAGATGGCTTTCTCGTTGATAACGTGAAAGATGTCATGGAGGATAGCCGCGGAAATATATGGTTCGCGACATGGGGCGGTGGCACTGTCCGATATGACGGTGAAACCTTTTATAATCTCACAACAAAAGACGGTCTCACCCATAACAATATCTCGAAAATTCATGAATCATTTAATAAAGATATTTGGTTTACAACCGAAGGCGGCGTCACACAATATACACCCACACGTGGTGGCTTGCCGGAATGTCGACTGACCTCCCTTGAATCCGATAAAATTTACACCGACCTATCATCGAGTTTAACGTTACCGTCGCGCGGCACCAAAATCTTAAACATCCAAGGTATCAGTCCACTTCGAGAAGGACTTTCCTATCGCTTTAAACTAATCGGGCTGGACACCCCCACATGGACGAACATTTCGGCAGCGGCGTTCTCCCTTCTGGTAACAGGTTCTGGGAGACCCTCCGACGCGTGGACCCCTTCCACTGTTTCCCTATCAACAACCCAACAAACCATGCGCGACAGTGGTATTGTCCAAGAGCTCCAAAATCAAAACGGGATTCTGCGTATCCGATATACGGGGCTTAAAGCAGGCAATTATAGTTTCCTTGTCACGGCGTTCCGCGAAGGTTGGCCCTATACACATACACCAGCAGTCGTGGATTTCAGTATATCACCCCCGCTCTGGACGCGTTGGCGAACATATCTCCCGACTCTCATCTTTATGACCGTCGTGCTAACCTTAATTGGCCGCCTGGTTGTAAACCGCCGCCATACCCTACAATTACGTAATGAAGTGCGTCAAAGGGAAGAAGCGGAGATACAGCGTATCCGTGCCGAGTTGAGCGAAGCGCAGAATATTCAGATGGGACTTCTGCCAACTGAAGCACCTGATACGAAAGGGTTTGATGTCGCAGGAATGTCGGTCCCTGCGACACAGGTAGGTGGTGACTTCTACGATTATGTCACCGTCGCGAATGGACAGACCGCTATAGCCGTCGCAGATGCGGCTGGCAAAGGGTTAAGAGGCGCGATGAACGCTGTGTTAACGAATGGGATGTTATATGAAGTCTCGCGTTTCAAGTCCGAAGCGGACATCATTCTCACCGACCTTAATGCCGGTTTAGCACCACGCATGTACGGACCGAGTTTCATCGCTCTCAACCTTGCGGTCCTTGATGAAGATAAAAAACGGGTTAACTATGCGAATGGAGGGCAACCGTATCCTGTTCTTAAACGAGGCGCGGAGATCATTGAAATTGAAAATAGCGATCTTCCACTTGGCAGTATGAAAAAGGTGAAGTATGAGTCGGTCACCTTCGATTTAAATGAGGGGGACATTCTAATTTTTCATACCGATGGTCTTATTGAGGCACTCAATACAGACGAAGAGATGTATGGGACAGAACGTTTAAACGAATCCGTTACAAAGATTCCTGAGAGTTCCACAGCGGAAGAAGTCATTGAATGCCTCGTTGAAGATGTTCGCGACTTTGTCGGCGAAGCGGAACAATACGACGATATGACAATCGTTGTTATCAAAATCCCCTTTTAATTTTACCTTGCGGATTTTTAATTTTACCTTGCGGAGGAACAACGGGCATCCTATTTATCACGTGCTTTTCGTAAACCCGCCTGCGCCGTTGTTGCAGGCTACTGCTTTGGTTTAATGTTCTATTTTTATACGGGGTTGAGTGTTCTATGCTCCCATGAACTCAATAACGGTTTGCCGATACTCCTCTGGGAGACCAATATCAAATCGTCGCCCTTTGACAACATACCCGGAAAATCCGTCCGCCTTCCGCAATTCGTCTAAACAGGACGTAAGTTGAAATTCGCCTCTCTCACGGAGATTATGGGTGATATTTCGTTCGAGGAACTCGAAAACCTGGGGTTGAAGCACATAGATACCGAACACTGTCAAGAACTGGTCGATATCCATCCCATCTACGTGCAAATGTTCCATTGCATATTCAGGATCGGGTTTCTCATAAATCTCTGTTAGCGAGAGTAGGGAGTTCCCCTCTCTCCATGAGCCGGTGACACAACCGAAGTTCGACAACTGCTCAATCGGTGTCACTTTCAGTCCGACGACACTATGCCCCACCTGCTCATAAGCCTCTACGACCTGTCGTGCACAACATCTCTCCTCATTTGAACCGTAGAGATGGTCCCCAAGCATGAGCAGAAACGGTTCGTTCCCAACCCACTCTCTCGCGCAATAGACAGCATGTCCGAATCCTTCTTGAACGTCTTGTGTGACGAATGACACTCGACTCCCTAATTCCAGGAGCGCGTCGCAATACGCCTGGTTCTCCTTGCTGAGTTTGTTGTAGTGTTCAATCCGCGGGGGCGTTTTGAAAAATGATTCAAAAAGCTCGGTATCTCCGGGCTGCACAATAAGGCAGACCTCCTCAATACCAGCGTTGATCGCTTCCTCAACGATCGCCATGATTGCCGGTTTGGCACGCCCGGACTTGTCAACCACAGGAAAGAGTTCCTTCTTCATCGCCTTTGACGCTGGAAATAGCCGCGTTCCGAAACCTGCGGCAGGAATAACGGCTTTGCGGACGTGCTTATCCGCCTCAATAACGAGTTTCAGGCACGACATCTGCAAATCCCTTTCGACAATCTCAATAACCCGCTGTTGGCTCTCCTCATCTTTTACAATGAATTGTGCGGAACCGTCACCCTGCGAGCCTACTCCCTTACCGCCCCAGATATAGGGTTGAATCGGTTCATAATTCAGCACTTTGTGAAGAACAGGTGCCGTCAATTGTGATGGACACGCGGGTATCAAGTGGTTATCGAATTCGGTTTGTGCACGCGTCATGAGTTCACCGACTGCTTCTGCGTCGCCATCACGAAGTGCTTGGTACGCCTGCTGCGTAATTTCTGCACTCAACGGACCGAGATAATATTGCACGTTCTTTTCTAATTCACTCTCTGCAAATGGATAGCAGTGATTCAATTGGCTCAATATAAGGCGCGTATCTTTACTGGCGCCGAGATCAACGATTACAAGGTACATGTCTTGAGGCACACTGAAGTCTTTTACATCAATATGGTCCCCGTCAAACGTCATAAGAATAGGGCGTTGGTATGCACACCCTTGGTCCATGCGTCCACACCGTGAAGGCGTAGACGTCTCACCTCGGTAAGCGTACTCCATTTCTCCGCGCGTTGTTAATTTAAGATCATAGGTGCGGTTAAAGGCACGTGCCACCAGAACACTGATAGCCGCACTCGAAGATAAACCTTTTTTGACAGGTAAATCCGTGAGATAGTTGTCGATTTCCAGTCCCTGCACGCGGTAGTTCGTTAAAATCTCATAGGCGACCCCAGCAGCATAACTAAAAAACTCACCTTTTTCAGCTTCAGCGAGCAGGGCGTTTCGCTCCATAGGCAGACTATAGGGACCGTGGCGCGTGCCATCGCTGAGGGTCGTTTTTAAAATCAGACGGTTCGGATGCGGTTTAACCTCGGCGTATACACCTTGGTTTGTGCTGGTTATTAACGTATAGCCTTTTTCGAGCTCCGCGTTACTTCGCCGGTGCCCTCCTGCCCAATCGCTGTGCTCACCGAATAGGCAAATCCTTCCCGGCACAAAAAGTTTCATAGTGCGTCCTTATGATAAGTTATATAAAATAGAGCTGCATACCAACAGACTCACTCAAATCGATACTGAATCCATTCGACAACAGCACGGTAGCCCATCCGACGGTAGATGGCGTTGGAAATTGGATTACCCAAATCAGTATAGAGAATACAACGGTATCCTTCATCACGAATTTGCTTCGAGAGACTGGAAACACACGCGCTGGCGTATCCTCTGTTTCGATGCTCTGGCGGCGTATATACGAGCTGCACCCGAACGACACCTTCCATAGGTGCTGTGAGACCTGCCATCGACACAGGTTCAGTGCTGTCCCATAGCCAGATCTGTCCAGCAGATGTCCGCTTGTCAACAATAGATTCGGAACTATCCTCTTGCACACCTGTGTCAATATAGAAACGACAGACCCAATCAATGAGGCGTTCTCGATCACTTAGAACTGCTTTACGAAAGTGCCCTCTAACTGCAGTAGGTTCTTCCACCGTATCCACTTCATAAATGCGCTGTCCCATGAACGGAACCACCGCTGACCTTTGCCGCTCTGCCCATTGTCCTGCAAAGTACGCCGCTGTTGTGGCATCTCCACTTACCCCAGGCAACCTCACTTGCGCGTCTGATATTGCCTCCACCACAGGTGGAATTACTTCAGGCATCATTGGCGTAACAATAGCACGAAAACTCAAAGGGGACTGAAAAACGACACCGACAACAGCGTTTCCATCCGTTGCCACCCAGTAGCGACCAGGTATACAGTGCTCAACTCGGGCGTGTAAAAGCGTAAGAATTACATTGTGGTGGACAGGTTTTGAACTTAGAAACACCTTTGCTTTGTCCAATACCCAACCTGCGTTATCACTAAAGGAAACTTCAATAGCCATATTTATAGTAAAGTTTAGAATTAATAAGACACTTTACAGAGGCGAGGATACAATCCTCGCCAGCGGCGGGGAGGGTTGTTTCGCTGCGCAACTGTCTACATATTTTCGACTTTACTATATATTATATTATGAAGTTAATCCGTAAGTCAATAAGGTTTCTCATCGTGAGCATTACAAAAACACAGATAGGGACACTCAGAGAGTTCACGGCGTTCGATTTTGCGCCCACTGACATCTATGTTTCCACTCTTTCGCCCTTAGTGTGGTTCCGAGGGACAGTGTTGTATCTTCGGCTATCATGGAGAACGCCGCTTTTGCACTCACATAATCTCTCTGATGATACCCATTGATACCCATCGTCCTCCATATCTCTAACACAAGACTTTGGTGTTGTTGCGGTGTCAATTGCCCTAACAACGATGTCTCGGAGAAATCCGTATCCGATGCCTGTGCTTCCTCCAAAAGGGTTACCGCCCGACGTAGGTACTGATTACTACTCTGCCACGCTCCTTCCCCATGAAGCAATTCACCCGCCAAGAGATACGCTAACCACATATCAGGTTCCGTTTGCATACACATCGATAGATACGCCATCTTCTCTCCGGAATCTTTAGGCTCGGCCAATACCACACGGAGTAACTCGCGTAGAGACCTATCTTCTCGCACCGTCCCGTTCAACTGGGTATTCCATCCGACTGGAACGACATCTGGATAAGAGAGTGCTGCAATTCGCTTGATTCGCCTTCGCTCAATTGTCTCATGCTCTGTTTCAACCGCTGCGTAGGTACTTATCGCTTGTTCATATTCACCGTTCAACCAGTAAATGTCGCCCTTCAGTAACATCGCTTCTGGGCTGAACCGCGTATCCTCCTTGCTTGCAATATCGGTCGCTAACGATAACGCTTTATCATAATCCTGCATCCGATAGGCAGTGTACATCAAACCCCACGACGTGCTCACGTTGTCAGGCTCATCTGACAGCATTACCTCAAAGGTTTCCATAGCAGTGGTAAAGTCTTTGCGGTAATATGCCTGCCAAGCGGTATCTCGGAGTGCTGCCATTTCATGAGCACAGACCTGCTGAAAAACACTCTGTCGTTTTAAACGGTATGTCGCGTAGGCGATGTCATCGTCTCGCAATGGAACCGTTTCCAAAAACTCAATCCACTCGGCTTCCAATGCAGCTAAGTCTTTTGCGTAGTGCTCCACAAAATTGCCAGTCGGAAAAACGCCCTTAAATTTTTCTATGCCGTAGGTATCAACAAGAAACCGAACGAAGGAGCCTGCCAATAGATAACTCCGCGAACCGGCGTGTCCCCAAAACCCAAATCCCATGACTCCTGACAAGGGAGGCGCGACCTCCATCTCACGCATTGCTTTTGCCCACTGATGACCTGTAAGCCTGCCTTCCTCCCAATCGGCGGCGACTGCAATCCCTTCATGAAGCCCTATTTTTAGACTCACCTTCAATGGGGACCACGGCACAGTAAAGACATGCGCCAATTCATGCTTCAGAACGGGATGTGGAAAGCCCTGTGCATGAATGTGAAATCCGTGTCCGAACGGGTCTTCGACAGAGGTGCCCCGTGCGCCAATCAACCGCTTTTTCTGATCAGGGGAGGCATAAATATACGCTCGCACCTTTTGAGATTGCATTGTGTTTCCGGGATCGAGATAGTCAGCCAATTGGGCGTACTGAAATTCGCAATCTTCAACGATCCGCTCAATTTCCGCTTCAAGCTCGCGGGCATAGAAAATTTCAAAGTGCGCCGTTTCACGCAAACCTCCGAGTTCACGGGCAATATCGTCGCGCGTGGGTCGTATTCCCAACGCCCCTGCATAGCACTGGAAACCGAGTAAGCCCATAACTAACAGGTATAACTGGACACGTCTCAGCAGCGGCGCGAAAAGTTTACGCCACCTCAACTGCGGCATCAAACCTGTCCGTCTACTCACTTCACATAAATTGACAGTAAACCCCAAAAACAGCAGAGCCCACAATAGTGTTTCCGCTCGTGCAAGCAGCAGCGTCCCTGTTATAGGAATGACAAAATCGTATATCGGTCCTGGGAAATACCCGAATGTGGCGTGATATGCAAACACGGGTGGATGAAATATCAGATTGATAACTACCGGAACACAAGAAATCAAGATATGACCGAGATAGGCAAGATACGCCAACCACTGTTTTTCGATCCAGACCCCGAAAAACACACCCGCTGCCGTTGCGTACACGCAACTAATTAAGGACAAAATAAGAAAAAAGAGGAAACCCTCACCGAAGTTACAGTTCTCAACGCGAAACGCATTCAGGAGAATAATACCGAGTGGTAATCCCAATAAACCTACGTTAAATACGAGTGCCTCATAAAAACACCGCATGACAATCTGCCCGGGCGTACCCGTGAGGGCAGTGGGATGCCGCTTCATCTGCCGCAACACTGTCAGCGTTACATGTGCACCCGCGAAAGAGATACTCAGTGCCAATACGGCGCAAAACTCAAAGGCAAGGATATTAAACAACGGAACATTGGCAAGCACCAGTGCCAATACACCGAATGCAATGAACCACAACCAATATGAAATAGTCCTGTGAACCGTAAGTATTATAGGCATCTCTTAGAAATTGACAGTCGTATTTAGTGTCTATTTTACTGAGATATTTCCGCTATGTCAAGTAGAATTCATCTATCGTCTGAATCAGGATTTACAGGATTCAAGGATTTACAAGATTCTGGAGATGGAACCTATTTTTCTTCACGCCCCTTTCAACTTTTAACTTCACAGCTCCACAACTTTTGACCGCCGACTGCTATAGGACTTACGCAATTTCCTATGAGTATCCACGGCCCGCACACCGCTGGCGAGGTTTCAAACCTCGCCAGCAAAGGGTGCTGCGTAAGTCCTGTGCTAGTACAAAAATTTTCTTGCGGTTTTAGAAATAATATGTTAAAATAGCGTAATATGGGTATCTGAATGCGGTGAAAAGCCGTCAGAGGACACCTGCATAACTCGAAAATCCAATATAGGAAGACCGCGCTTCTCATGCGCACGCTCAACAGGAGAAATAACAATGGCAAATGGATTCACACGATTTTTTAAGGCTATCTGGTACACGCTGACAGGAAAGGCACACGAATCCGCGGATAGAATGATGGAAAACCCGGAAGCCGTCAGAGGGGCTTACGAAGACATCATCAACGACAAAAAGGGGAACATCCAACGCTATAAGCAAGCAATCGGACAACTCATCGCACTCGTTGAACAGAAAAGATCTACGGTCAAAAGCCTTACCGATGAAGTCGAGCGACTCGAAGAGCTTAAATCAGGAGCAATCGCCAAGGCCCAGCAGACCGCTGCTCAATTACAAGGTGAAGGACTCTCACAGGAAGAAATCAAGGTGCACAGTGAATATACGCGATGCGTCACTGCTTATCAAGACTTCAATTCTAACTTAGTGGAGAAAACCGATCGGATCACGGAACTCGAAAACGAGATTGAAAGTGCGCAAACGGATATTGAGTCCCATAAACTTCAGATTACAAGTCTCCATCGGGATTTAGATAAGATTAAGTCCGAACAGTCTGAGGCAGTTGCGGATTTGATTACGGCACGGGAACAAGAGGAAATCGCCGATATGCTCTCCGGTATCAGCATGGACGGCACTTCTGCCGAATTGGGTCGGATGCGCGAAATACGTGAGAAAGCGAAAGCGCGTTCAACAGTCGCACAGGAGTTAGCTGGAACCGATTCAAAAAGCGAAGAGGAAGAATTCCTCACCGCTGCGCGTTCCTCCGCTACTAACGACGAATTTGACTCCCTAATTTTTGGAGCACAGCAGACTGATGCAAAGACAGAAACGGACACCAAAAAGACGGCAGATTCCGATTCTGAACTGCCGGTATAATGCGCTACAAAAACGCAGCATCTTACCTGTAGATTGCTATTTCAAATAGAAGGGAGCGACGTGCCATAGCCGTTAAAAGTCCAACCTATACATTCCGGAAAGAAGCCGGACTGCTTATCAATTCGGGCACCTCTCGTAGCCTCGTCCTATCTGGAAATATCCATGATCTCTTCTTCGTCCGTGACGGAGAGGATACGGATTATATTCCACTCGTCCCCTTTTTGAGGCGCAGCTGGGACATTCCAGGGTTCATCCTCATCGTTTACGAACTCAATGGACCCATCCGCTTTGCGAAAGCGGCTGAACGCGAAAAAGTTAAGCGAGCGTTCAATCTATGGCGAGGCTCAACTGAGCCAAATCTTGACACAAATGCCAAAATTGGTGCCCCGCGCCTAATACAAGGAGCCCTTGAACGCACCGCCGATGAACCCGCTGATACCTCTTTTACGCAATACATGAACGATGCAATCGGCAGTCCGACGTTGGCACTTGAACTCCTACGGCAGTTCTGCCTGCTCTCCCGCACCACGAACACGCAAGGTGAAAAACTACTCTCAGAAAAATTGATAATCCTGATTGAAGCAACGGACATGTTGCTACCGGAAGGCGAAATTCGGAGCTTGTCGTTACAGGACAGGCATCGGGTCAGTATCGTTCAAGATTGGATATCGGACTCCAGTTTCATGGAGGGTAACGATTCCGTTATCTTCATCGCAGAATCGGCAAGTCTCTTGAACTCTCGGATTACAAGACTTCCACAAGTCATCACCGTTGAAATACCGGCACCGGGGATGGAGGAACGTCAACATTTCATCTCATGGTTTAACAACACACCGAAACTGGTGGACAAACCGCTAAACCTTTGGGGCACGCAATCCCAACTCGCGATGCTCACAGCGGGGTTATCCATTCAAGCCCTGCGACAGATGCTTCTTTCGGCGCGTTACTCCGGTGAGAAACTGCAACCCGATGACGTTATCAATAAAGTGTCCGAATTCATCCAAGCGCAGTTAGGCGAAGATGTCGTCGAGTTCAAAAAGCCGGCACACAGTCTCAAGGACATCGTTGGCAACCAGAAATTGGTGGATTTTCTGAAGGCGCAATTGATTCCGCGTATCACCTCAACCGGTCCCGATGCGATCCCCGGCATGAGCGTCTGTGGTCCGATTGGTAGCGGAAAAACGTTCATTTTCGAGGGACTCGCCGGTGAACTCGACATCCCAGTGCTCGTCCTCAAGAACATTCGGAGTATGTGGTTCGGACAAACAGATGTTATCTTTGAACGACTCCGACGATTGCTGATGGCTCTTGTGAAGGTGCTCATCTTTGTTGATGAAGCCGATACGCAATTTGGCAGTGTCGGGACGGACGCACACAGTACAGAACGGCGTTTGACAGGAAAAATACAGGCGATGATGTCGGATCCGCAACTCCGTGGCAACATCACATGGCTTCTTATGACGGCTCGTATCTACCAGCTCTCACCCGACCTACGACGAGAGGGCAGAGTCGGGGATATGGTAATCCCGGTGCTTGACCCGCGGGGAGAAGATCGCGAGGCGTTCCTCCGCTGGACACTCTCCAAAGTCCTTCCCGGTCCCCTCCCGGAAGATGCAGTCGAACGCCTTGTGAAACTCACCGAAGACTATTCCGCAGCGAGCTTCGCATCGCTACGTTCCGACTTGGAAGCTGCCAGTCTCATCAAAAAGGACACATTGACGCTCGATGAAATCCTCGCTGTCGCGGAAGACCGCATCTTACCGAACATCGGTCCAATCCGACACTATCAAACCTTGCAGGCACTTGTCAATTGCACACGAAAATCTCTACTCCCCGGTGACTATTCCACTGAGATTCGAGAATCGTGGATGAAAGAGATCGCCCATCTCGAAGCGATGGGTGTTAGAGATCGATAACCTGTCCAGTGGCTGCGGAGCGGTAACCGGCACAGATAATTTCCACGGAATGCGCGGCAAATTCTGCGTTCATTTCGCTCTCCTTTTCGTTTTCAATACAATCGACAAATGCCCCGAATTCCCGCGCACTATCGTCATTACTGCCGACATCTATCCACTGTTGCTTGGGTTGCATGCCAATCCCAGCTTGCGTGCTACTCCACATTCCCATTGGATCGAGCGGATGCGGGGTCGGTGGTTCAAACGCAGGTTCAGCCGCATATACCTCCAAACGGTTCGCTGATGCGTCAAAGGTCAGGTTACCTTCAGTGCCAACAAGATGCACCTTTCGGACACCCCCTTGGGCATGACTCTGCCACCCGTAACGTCCACCGACAATTGTGGCTGTAATTCCATCTTCCAATGTCAGGAGTAAAGCCCCGAAGTCTTCAACACCGCAGCCGAGGTGTTCCTTAAAGAAGTAGTTCGCCGTTCCACCGAACACACGCTGCACGCGTTTCTGCGTCAACCAATTCACCATAGATACGGCGTAGACCCCGACATCGAACATTTCAGGTTTCGCTTCAACAAAGCTGTAGCGTTCACGCTCGGCTTTTTCGACCCTTTTTTGCCCGACGGGCGCGCTCCCAGGATGTCCTTTGGAGAACAGGACATCACAATGAACCGCCCGAAGTTCGCCGATACTTCCACTTGTCAACGCTTGCTGGACGGTGCGTGCCCATGCACTATAAATGTTGCTGAACATCTGAGTTCGCACGCCACTTTTCGCAACCGCTGCAACGATCTTTTCTGCACCTTCTGGGGTGAATGCCATCGGTTTATCGAGATAGACATGCTTCCCCGCTTCCGCACACTTCGCGCCTATACGCCCGCGACGCTCTACATCTGTACAGAGACTCACGATTTGCACATCCTCACGTGCAAGTGCCTCGTCGAGATCAGGGATAAACGGCAAATCCATAGATTCAGCAAGCGAACGCGCCAACGTAATCCGCTCTGGTGGCGCATTGGGCTCATCAGCGAACGCCACTAACCGACAGCGTGCATCCTGCGCAAAACTCAAGGCGTAATTCTCTTGATGCGTGCGATTCCCACCGAGTAGGAGAACCCCATATTTTCCATCCTGTTGCATGTTTAAGCCTCCAATGTAATAGGTTGACCGCTCTCAAGCGATTGCGTGATAGCCTCTGTCAATTCACCCGTGGCCCCTAACTGCGGCGATGTAGCATTCAGATAGTGCCTACCCACCGGCGTTTCATGATAGATAACGCCTTTATTACCAACCAGCATAATGTCAATCGCTGTCTCGGCTTCGACCCGATTGACACTCAACAACGCCATCTGCCCTCCGACATAGTGAACCATTACCGTAACCTGTGTTGCGTCTGTGCCTCCTTGTGCATAGACGCGTCCGGGTGATGAGGGCATCCATCCATTCGCGAGTGCCGCCATTTCTGCTACCGGGGATAACAGATTTGCTGAATCACTTGCTACGTTCAGGACGCACCGAAGAAACACTGGACTCCCAATCCGCTCTTTCTCAAGCACAGACTGGACAGACTTTTTAAGCAATTCCATTTCTTCTCCTTTCCAAATAGATAACTCAGAGCCATTCAACTGTCGGTCTCTTAGGCATTTCCGCGCACGGATTGCGAGCATGCAGAAACACCCCAGCAAAACACTCGCTCCTACAGCGAAGAGCCCTCGATCAAAAGATCGAAATTATTGGAGAATTGAATGCCTCTGACAGACAATCAAAAAATCATTGACGAACCTGCAGACCTTATGCTATAGTGTGTATAATTATCGGTTATCAGTTACAAGAGGGTTCTGTTAGACGAAAACCACTTAACTCTACGCAGGTCTCCTATGGAGGCTTGCGGGACAATGCGAGGCAAACCGAAACGGTTTTCGTAGAAAACCCGAACCGACAGATGACAACTATAAATGGAGGAAAACAATGCCACTGAAAACCCTTGAACAACTCGTTGCCGAGGCGAAAGCGAACGTCGGACACATTTCACCCGCCGAACTCACAGAGACGGAACAATCGGTTGTCCTGATAGATGTCCGTGACGAACCGGATTACGACGAAGAACATCTCCCGGAGGCGGTTTCTCTACCACGCGGCTATCTTGAACTCGATATTGATGAGATCGCTCCAGACGCAGACACACATATCGTTACGTATTGCGGTGGCGGCACCCGTGCGACCCTCTCCGCACAGACCCTAAAAAACATGGGCTACGAAAACGTCTCAGTGCTAACGGGTGGCTTCCGCGGTTGGAAAACCGAAGGACGACCCACTGAAGAATCCGAAGAATAAGCACCTCTATGCACACAAATTAGCATAGATAACAGACCTTGTCAACATCTTAGTATTGAACAGCTCTTTAATTATACCTTGCGGGAGAACAACATTGCTTCAGAGGTTGACGCGCCTTTTTAGGCATCGCTTTCCACTTCGTTCCAAGCTTGGTTTTTGATGTTAAACTGTATAAACACCGAGGGAGAGAATTATGCGCAACAAATATATCCTTTTACCGTTGATACTCCTCGCGCTTTTTGTCGGTGATAGCGATGGACAAAAGGAACAATTAAATGTCTTTACATGGGCAGGCTATGTCAGCGACGACATTCGCGAAGGGTTTGAAAAGGAATATGGGGTAAATGTCCTCATCGATACATACGCCAGCAATGAGGACCTCCTTGCGAAGTTGTTAGCGGGTGCGACAGGATACGACATCATCATGCCGTCCGACTACATGGTGTCAATCCTAATCAAACAGGACCTGTTAGCCGAACTGAATCGCGACAATATCCCCAACTTCCAAAATATCAGTCCTCTGTTTCTCGGTAAATACTTCGATGCTGAAAACCGATATTCCATTCCCTACACGTTCGGCACTGCGGGCATCGCCTACGATTCGTCAGTCGTTACGCCAGCCCCCGACAGTTGGACGTTGCTTTGGGATACGCAATACAAGAACCAATTCAGTATGTTAGACGACCAACGGGAGACCATCGGTGCTGCACTTAAACTACTGGGATACAGCCTGAACACCACCGATCCGGAGGAGATTAAAGCAGCGAAAGAGAAGTTAATTGCTCAGAAACCGCTCGTCAAACAGTATAAAAGCGAGGCGGAAGAACTTCTCATCGCTGGAGATGTTGTCATGGCACACTGCTGGAGTGGCGATGCGTTCCGAGCAACTGAGACCCGTCCGACAATTCGGTACGTGATCCCGAAAGAAGGGTCGAGTCAATTTATCGACGCGGTTTGCATTCCGAAATCCGCACCGCATAAGACACTCGCCGAGCAGTTTATCAATTACCTGCTTCGTCCCGAAGTCAATGCCAAAATTACGGCTTTCACGAAATACGGTACTTGTGTGCCGACAGCGAAAGAATACTTACCGGAACATCTACGGGAACACAAATTCATCTACCCACCGGCAGAAGTATTGGAATCCCTTGAGTGGTTGAAAGATCGGGGGGATTTCACGAGGCACTACAACCGAGCATGGGAAGAAATTAAGGCAAAATAAAGTAGCATCTCTTTCTCTTCCTGCACACGACTTACATCTTATTTATGTTGATAAGGCCGAGATGTGGAGGATCAGGAAGCCAATGCCAATTGGAAATACCCCGTTTGGGGTAGCGACAGTCAACCAGAAAATTTATATCCTTGGTAGCGAAAGAGAAGGCGGACAACTTTCTCTGGATGTTGAGGTATTTAAAGTTGTTGGCGTCAGTGCAACCGACAAATTACCGGTGCGTTGGGGTGAAATTAAAGCACAAGACGTAACGCAACTTTAGTGTCAAATTTTGCAAAGGTATGTAGCCGTATGATTCATCGCGCGTCCGGCTGAGGATATCAAGAAAGCCATCGTATAAATCCGAAAAAAAGAAGGCACCAATGTCCTATAACGTAGCGTGAAAAGCATCTCCTATATGAGGGATACATGCCATGAAAATCCCAAAAACGCTGCTCTTCATGGTTCTGAATCCGATACCGTTCATCGTTCACTTAACGTGGTGGTTTTTGTTTGCGGCTTTAGGCGTTGTGTTCGACGATCCATTTATAGAAGGGAAATGGTCCCATATTGCCCAAATCGTATCACCGCCTTCGTCCTTCGGGAATTATGTCACAGCCGCTTCAATTATTATCAACGAAATCACTGACGATATATGGAGAAATGGATTTTGGATTTATGTTGTCATGCCACCTTTTCTTATCTGTTACCGAGAGGCAAGAGGTAATCTAAAAGGGATCGCCAGAGAACAACAGGTGTGGATGGGATGGTATCATCGGCAACAGGAAACGATAGCACAGGGAAACATTTTCGAGGAATCTCCACCCGCATCGAAGGACAGGCAGATCAACTCCTATTCCAGAAAGGCACAAAAAACACTACTATCTATGGTTCGTAATCCGGTGTCTATTATCGCCCCTTTTGCCTACTGGTTTTCTGCTTTTACGCTGCTATTCATTGTGCCACAGCTCCTATTCGTTGTGACAGACGAGCCAGGTATTGTTGATACAGCGCGCGAATTCGTGCAGGCACTACCTCATTTTGCCATTCTTTCTATCGTACTTGCCCTGCTTTCGAGTTACCAAGAGACAAGGGGCACCGTAAAAGGGATAGTCAAAGTGCGGCAGGCGTGGACAGAATGGCACCATCAACAACAGGAAGCAAAAACGCAGGAAACACGCTTTGACGCGCCACCGCCACTGTTCGATACTTCCGGATAGGCGACATACTAAAATTTGCACTCATTTGTAAATCTAAAGGGGGAAAAATTAATTGAGCAGACCCAATATCCTATTCATCATGTCCGACGACCACGCTTCACATGCTATCAGCAGTTACGGAAGTCGGATTAACGAAACACCGCACCTCGATCGTATCGCTGATGGCGGTATGATTCTCCAAAACTGTTTCTGTGTCAACTCTATATGCACACCGAGTCGTGCGAACATTTTGACCGGCAAACACAGCCACCTCAACGGCGTCAAGACGCTATCAGATCCCCTTGACGGTAGGATACCGAACGTCGCGAAGATGCTCCAAGCTGACGGCTATCAGACAGCAATGGTAGGTAAATGGCATCTCGGGCACGGCGGAAACGCAGACCCGACAGGCTTCGACTACTGGAATGTCCTACCCGGACAAGGGCTCTATCACGATCCGGTAATGCTCGACCCTGATGGCGAGAAAACCCATAAAGGCTATGCCACTGATATCATCACCGATTTCTCATTGGAATGGTTGCAGAATCGGGACAAGGAGAGACCTTTCTTTATGATGTGCCACCACAAGGCACCACACCGTCCGTGGGATTCCGATGAGAAACACGCACACATGTTCGAGGACGAAGATGTTCCGATGCCGGACAACTTTTTCGACGATTACGCCAACCGTTCAAATGCGGCAAAAGACGCGAAAATGCGGGTCTTCGGTCACATGAGTGAAAGAGATCTTAAGATTGATACACTCGGTCCGCCGCCTGACGGATTATCGGAGGAAGAGTTAGCAAACTGGCAGTATCAACGATACATTAAGGAATATTTGCGATGCGTCGCCTCAATCGACGATAACGTTGGACGGATGCTCGACTATCTCGATGAGGAAGGTATCGCAGACGACACACTCATCATTTATACCTCTGATCAGGGATTCTTCTTGGGCGACCACGGCTGGTATGACAAGCGGTTCATGTACGAAGAATCCTTACGGATGCCATTCCTCGTCCGCTACCCGCGCGAGATACAACCGGGCAGTTCATCCGATGCAATGGCACTGAATATCGACTTCGCAGAAACTTGGCTCGACTATGCGGGACTTCCGATCCCAGAGGACATGCAGGGAACAAGTATGCGGTCCATCTTAAACGGCGAAACACCAGACGATTGGCGAACGTCAATGTACTACCGCTACTGGATGCACCTCACACACCACTATGTTCCAGCGCACTACGGGATCCGAACGCATCGTTATAAACTTATCTATTACTACGGCGAGGCGCTCGGCACAACGGGTTCGGTTGATGAACCGAAAGCACCGGAATGGGAACTCTTCGATCTTGAGAAAGACCCGAACGAGATGTGCAGTGTCTACGACGATCCGGCATACGCCGACATCGTCACCGAATTGACAGCGGAGTTATATCGACTCAAAGCTGAGGCAGGAGACGAAGAGTAGTTGTCGGCTCTCGGGGCGTTCGCTACGCTCACTCTCAGCGGTCAGTTAAAGAGGTATTTAATGGTAGCCCGGTAGGTGCGGAATGTAATACATTGTCCTGCAAGTCCATACGCGACTTGCGCTATGGATTTAGTCTATTCCCAGACGAAATCCCCTAACCGCATCGAGCATCGTTAGGAAATTACTGAATTAAATTGCTAATTTTCATTCAACCTCATCACCAACATGGAGGCAAAAAATGGCAACGCAAACCCCTTTGAGCAATATTGAACCCGGTATGAAAGTTACGGCACAGATGTCGCCGGAACCGAGCGAGGCAGATTTGCAGCTTGCTAAGCAGATGGATGTCGAATATGTCGTCCTCTGGACAAACGGCGAAAATGCGAATTACGACTATTTCATGAGTCGCCGCGAGATTTTCGAGAACGCAGGACTCAAGATATACGGGTTTGGTAACAGCGATGTCCACAATCAGGACGGGATCGTGTTGAACTTAGAGAACCGCGACGCGAAGATCGAACAGTATAAACGGTACATCCGTGACCTCGGTAGGGCAGGGATTCCGTATACAACCTATGCGCACATGGGCAACGGCATCTGGAGCACCGAACGTGAGACAACTCGCGGCGGCGCGAGTGCGAGAGGATTCAACCTTGACGCGGCACAGGAAGGGCATTGGGGCGGTAAATTGTATCCGATGCCACTCTCTCACGGACGCGAATTCAGTGAAGATGAACTTTGGGATAACTACACCTACTTCATTCAACAAGCCGCACCCGTCGCTGAGGAAGCAGGCGTGATGATTGGTATCCACCCCGACGACCCACCCGCGGTGCATCTCGCCGGAATTCCGAGGTGTATCTTTAGCAGTTTTGAAGGCTACAAACGCGCACTTGAAATCGCCGATAGTCCGAATGTCGGTATGTGCTTCTGTGTTGGTTGTTGGTTGGAAGGCGGTGAACTCATGGGCAAAGATGTCATTGAATCTATTCGCTACTTCGGCGAACGGAACAAAATCTTCAAAGTCCATTTCCGTAACGTTGATCAGCCGCTCCCGCATTTCGTTGAGACCTTCGTCGACAACGGTTATCAGGATATGTATCAAGTCGCGAAAGTTCTGCGAGAGGTTAACTTCAACGGCGTGCTAATCCCCGACCATATTCCGAGTATGGGGGGTGACGGTCGCGTTGGCACGGCGTATACGATCGCCTATATGAATGCTCTCGTGAAGCGGGCGAACGAGGAGGTCGCTGCGTGACAATACCTGCGCGAGCCTTCCTTCTATTCATCCTAAGTCTTCCGCTAATCGTATCGGCGGATTGGAATGATTTTCTTGGTCCAGAACGAAACGGTAAATCGCAAGAGAAAATTGAGATCGCGCCGTGGCGGAACACGGGTCCCCCAGTCGTCTGGCATAAGAAGATCGGCATCAGTTACGGGGCACCGACCATCGCAGATAGACGCTTGTTTATCTTCGCGCGTCATGGCGACATGGCGCGTCTCACTTGTATGGAAAGCGACACTGGGACCGAGCTTTGGCGATTTGAATACCCCACAGACTACGAGGATATGTACGGATATAACAATGGACCACGGTCTTGCCCGGTTGTTGATGAAGAACGTGTCTATATCTTCGGGGTTCAGGGAAAGTTGCACTGTCTGAATGTGTCGGATGGGAGCGTATTATGGAAGATGGATACGGCAGCGCGTTACAATGTCGTTCAAAACTTTTTCGGGACGGCTTCAACACCAATCGTTGAAGGCGAGTTGCTCATTGCCCAAATTGGGGGTTCCCCACCGGGAACCCCGAAAAATATCTGGGCATCAGACGGCAGACCCCCATCAAATAGCACGGGTATCGTCGCGTTCAACAAATACACAGGGAAGGTCGTTTACAAAATCAGTGACGAATTAGCAAGCTACGCCAGCCCCATCACGGCAACAATTGCTGGACGCCGTTGGGGGTTCATGTTTTCTCGAGATGGACTTGTCGGTTTTGAACCCACGACGGGTAAAATAGACTTCCACTATCCGTGGCGCTGTCCGAAGATTGAATCTGTCAATGCCTCGAATCCAGTTGTTGCAGATGACCTCGTATTTATCAGTGAATCTTACGAGGTCGGCAGTTCCGTCCTCCAAGTGCATCCCGGTGGCTACAAGGTCGTTTGGAAGGATCCAGAGCGCCGCCGAGACCAATCCCTGCGGCTGCACTGGAACACCGCTGTCCATCACGAGGGGCATCTCTACGCCTGTAGTAGCAGGCACTCCAGCGGCGCGGAACTCCGGTGTGTAGAACTCAAGACCGGCAAAGTCGTGTGGGGACAACGCGTTGACGAACGTGCATCTTTACTTTGGGTGAATGACCATTTCATCTTCCTCGGTGAATATGGACGGTTGATGCTGCTTAAATGCACCCCTGAAAAGATGGAGATCCTTTCTGAAGCAGTTCCAAGAGACGAAAATGGAAGACAATTTATAGAATATCCTGCATGGTCGACCCCTGCATTGTCAAATGGGCTGTTATACGTGCGAGGCAAAGACAGGTTAGTCTGCTTTGCGCTCACCGCGCAAAAAGACTAAGGATCCGTGTCTCTTGACTAAGGCTTCCACAGTGTCGCTTCAATGAACCTATCACCATCAGGCTCCTCATCGAAATAGTAAGCGGTCACTATAGTTCCATCAGGACGTTGGACCGTGCGCGGATACCCGATATCGGGATCTCCGCCATTATCTCGCAAAACGATCTCTTCACCCCACGTTTCACCAGCATCACTGCTCAATTTGGCACATATCCGATGCGGGGCATCCCGATACCCGTAAATGAGGCAGAGACGTCCGTCGTGAAGATGGGTTAGCGTTGGTGGGTTTCCACCGCGCCCCGTATTCTCTACAGGTCGATTCATGTAATCCCACGTCCGTCCGTTATCATCTGAAGCGTAGAGATCAATCCAGTTCTGCCGTTCTTCCCAGTCAGTAATCGTATGACCACCGCCTCGGCACCGAACCGCGACCAGAATCTTTGAATCAGACAACCGAACGCTTGCTGGCATAATCGCGAACCCCTCAGGCTCCGGTCCGATCTGAGACAACAATGAAAAGGATTCACTCCCATCGGTGGTTTTCGCACAGAATATCAAACCCTCCTCACCGTCCGCTTTCGATGCCGTGAGGAACAACAAACATTCTTCTGAACTCGAGACGAGATAATCCGTCCGAGCGGCGATACCGGTATAATCAAACATCGGAAGCCGATAGGGACCCTTCCAACTCTGACACCTGTCTAAAGAGGTGTAAAACCATGAGTACGATCCCGCTCTCAGTCCGGCTCGGCTGCACATCATCGCAAAATCCGGGTGCGTAAAATCGATGCGCGGGGGTGTGTCAAACGAAACCTCCGCTGTTGACCTATGCTGCTCTTCTACATGTTCGTCTGCAGAAAGCGTGCCCCTTGCGGGCAACCGACACGGTGTTTCTGAAACACTCCATGTTTCACCGCCATCATAACTTCGTGCCTGCATTCCGACAAACGGTTTATCGCGGTCACGGCGATGGAACCCTGCATCCGATTTGTGATAGCCAACCGTGAATCCGACAACGATTTCGTTGCCCCATGCCCAAATACCGTAATTCGCTGGCCAACCGGCGTAGCGCCCCGGTTCTCGATAGATTGTAACCTGTTGCATCCTTGTTTCTATTCTCCCATCTTTTGAACGTAGGTGTGTGAACCCTGTCTCAGTCAATTTCTGCACAGTATAGCACTAACACGGCTTTTTCTCTATGGAAAACTTGACTTTTTTCAGCACTACGGTTAAAATTTATAGTGGAGTTAACGTGAGTTTGACATAAGCGTATCGTTGGAAACCTGTCTCATTCTCACAGGGACCCCAGTGGATTGTCGGGTTTCGCTATGTTTATTTTTCTCAATGTGCCCTGAAAACGGAGACGTTTGTGGCGAAACTGAAGGCTTCTGGTTCTTCATCGCTCTACCCGACCTACGGGGTCTCTACGGTTAAAATTTATAGTAAAGTTTGGGCAATCTTAAGAAAGATACACATTTCGCCCCGCTGGGGCTGCCCTTTGGAACATAGATGTTTCTTTTTTTCCGAGCTGCGTTTGGGTCAGAAACTTTCAGAAAAACCAGAAATACTTTGGAAAACTGGGTATGAAGTCGACAGAAATTGTCCAAACTATAGTATAATTCAAGAAAAGTTTCTAATTTATTGCTCTTAACCCAAATTATAGCCTGCATTCTCACTGTGAAGCAGACGCAGGCGGATATACGGAATAGAACATGAGACCCCTGAAGAAACGCCCAAGCAAAAACACCCACCTCAACGAACTGCAAGGTAAAATTAAAAAGATAATTGTAATTATCTTTTTCCTCTGTTTGCCGCTATCTGGAATTATTGCCGAAAAATCCGGTGACCACAGTGCATACGTCCAACACGTAGAGCAGGGGCTCCTTTCCATGTTTCAAGGCGACAATCTGCAAGCTATCTCCGAGTTTGAAGCCGCACTCACGATTGAACCCGATCATTACGAAATCTTGCACTACCTCGGCATGGCAAACGCCCAAGTGGAATTCTGGAACAAATCCGTTGAAAACTACCAACGCTCCTTAGCACTGATGCCTGACAACATCGAAGGGCTCTACTCGCTTGGTGTTGCCTATTTCAGGCTTGATCAGTGGACAGATGCCGTGCCAAGTCTCCAACGGGTCATAGAGCTTTCACCGCAACACGCACGCGGGTATGAAATGCTCGGTAAATCACTCGTAAAACTCCGTCGCTACGCCGAAGCCGTTCCGATCCTGACAAAGGCACTTACGCTGACACCACATACCGCAGGTCTCTATTATGAACGCGGCACGGCGCATCTCAATCTAAATGCATACCCCGAAGCGATAGAGAACTTCAAACTGGCAATAACGCATGGTCCAACAGGTTATGCTGAGCCACACTACGGACTCGGCACGGCGTATTTTCGATCAGGCGACCGGGAGAAAAGCAGAGCGGAAATGCAAATCTATCAGCGGCTTCAAAAGGAATTCGCTGAATACGAACGCCTCACCCGTCTCACGCGAGCGGAGCCGAACAACCTTGAAGCATGGACGGAATTAGCCACCCTTCTCATGAACCAAAAAAACTATGCCAAGGCAGTCTCAGTCTTTCAGAAATGCATTGAACTCGCACCCAATAATGCCCACTTCTATCATGGACTGAGCCGTGCCTTCATGAGTCTTAACTATCCTAAACATGCCGCGGAAGCCGCCAGAAAAGCCGTCCAACTGATGCCGAACCAAGCGATTCTCTACAACACCCTCGGTAGCACTTACGCCATGCAAGGCGAATCGCAAAAGGCACTGGATGCATTCCGAAAAGCCGTCGAACTCGATAGCGACGAGCCTCACTACCACCTCAATCTTTCAAGAATCTATCAGGGCATCGGCAACCAAAAACTCGCGCAGGAGCATCATCGCATCTATGAATATCTTTTGTCCAAACAGAAGTAGGGGGTTTTTGCTTTGGTATTTCCCCAAGGTCGCCTTACCCCTACGGATCGGTATTACAGCACAAGGTCTGCTTCTCGTGCTCCTCAGCGTTGGTATCAGTTTTGGCGTATCCGCGGAGGATACAGAGAATCTCATATTTGTCTCTGCAGGCACCTTTACGATGGGAAGCGACACCCGCGCCGCTGATGAAAAGCCGATGCATAAAGTCTACCTCGATGCCTATTACATCAGTAAATATGAGGTTACGAACGCCGAGTACTACGAATTTTGGAAACGGCAATTAGAGACGGCATCTCCTGGAGAAACACCGCACCACACCCCGGAAAACTTCGCACATCTCCCACAGATTGGCGATTGGCCCGCACGCGCAGAACAGTTCCCGAATCACCCCATCGTGGGTGTCTCGTGGCACGATGCCAACGCTTACGCAGCGTGGAAAGGTATGCGACTCCCGACAGAGGCGGAGTGGGAGAAAGCGGCACGTGGCTACACCAATCGAACATGGCCCTGGGGGAATGCGCTTGAACTCTACGCGAACACAGCGGAAAATGACGACGGTTATGAGAACCGTCTCGCCCCTGTCGGCAGTTTCCCGAAAGGCAAAAGCTACTACGGTGCCATGGATATGGCGGGGAACGTCTGGGAATGGACAGCCGACTGGTACAGCGATGTCTACTATTGGCATACCTCACGAGCCGCGACGAAACGTCCGAAACAGAATCCGACAGGACCGGTGGTTGGGAGTTGGCGTGTCATTCGTGGCGGTTCATGGCTCGATACCATCGCCCGATGTAGCACTACATTTCGGTTTTATCTCTATCCTAACCTAAAAACTTCCTTTGTCGGTTTCCGATTGGCAAAAGCCTCAAAGTAGTTGTCAGTCGTCGGTTCGGGTTGCTGACGCAATCCTTTCGGTTATCAGTCAGGAGGTTTCGTCCAACCATCTCTCCAGTCTGGAATATTTCAACAGGGCGTGGATTGTTACGGAACGCATCTTTAACTGAAAACTCTCACTGCGAGGCAAACTGAAAGCGAACGAACTGAAAACCATTCAAAACAATGCTGAAAAATCAGAATCTAAAATCGTTATTACAGGTGCTCCTATTCCTTCTGCTAACTGTAGGTATCGCTGCCTCACAATCCCCTATCTTCGTAGACGTTACCACAGAAGCAGGTATCCACTTTACACATGACCAAGGCAGCACCGAACACAAACACATCATCGAGACAATGGGGTCCGGGACGGTTTTCTTCGATTACGACACCGATGGGGATCCCGACCTGTACTTCGTTAACAGCGGTAGCGTTCCGCAAGGCACCCCACACACACTTGGGAATGTCCTCTATCGAAACGAAGGGAATGGACGTTTCACGGATGTTACTGAAATCTCAGGAACAGGGGACACAGGATACGGAATGGCGGCATCTGCGGGGGATATCGACAATGACGGTGATCCCGACCTCTATGTCGCCAACTTCGGACAGGATAAACTCTACCGAAACAACGGCGACGGCACCTTTACCGACATCACCGAAGCCGCTGGTATAGATAACACGCTCTGGAGTATCGCCGCCGTCTATCTCGATTTTGACGTGGATGGCGACTTAGACATCTTCGTCGTCAACTATCTGGTGTACGATTTGTCAATGCCGGTCTCCACTTACAAAGGCGTTATCGGCTACGGGCACCCGCGTAGTTACGAAGGAACACCCGATGTCCTCTACCGAAACAACGGCGACGGCACCTTCACGAATATTGCCGAGACAGCAGGCGTGACAAACCCCGTCGAAGGAAGAGGTATGGCAGCGGTCGCTTGGGACTACGATCAAGACGGATTCCCTGATATCTATGTCGCCAACGACACCAACAGAAATTTCCTATACCATAACAATGGCGACGGCACCTTCACGGATGAAAGCATCTTCATCGGTGTCGGTTACGACGAGAGAGGTGTCGCTGAAGGTTCTATGGGGGTAGACTGTGCAGACTACAACGGCGATGGATGGTTCGATCTCATCGTTGCGAATTCGGAGAAGGCGACCCTCTATAAGAACGAGGCGGGACTCTTCTTCGCAGATGCGACGGCTGACAGTGGGTTGGAACAACCGACACTCCCGTATGTTGGTTTTAGTCCGCTCTTTCTGGATTACGATAACGACGGACACCTCGACATGTTCTGTGCAAACGGACACCCGCAAGATGTCGTTGAAATCTTGATGGACAATGAAACTTATGCCCAACGCGACCAGATCTTTCAAAACAACAGCGATGGCACTTATACCGATGTCTCTACATCTGCGGGAACTTACTTCTCGGAGCCACTTGTTGGTAGAGCCGCCGCGACGGCTGACTACGACACCGATGGCGATCCTGATATCGTTATCATGAATTCCAATCAGCGTGCAGTGCTACTGCGGAATGACGGCGGGAACCTGAAAAATTGGCTAAGCATCAAACTGATCGGAACGCAGAGCAATCGAGACGGTATCGGTGCGAAGGTCACAGTAACGGCAGGAGACATAACGCAGATACGGGAAGTGAAAAGCGGTTCAAGCTACGCCTCAGGCAGCGATACACGTTTACTGTTCGGCTTGGGAGAAAATCGGGGTATTGAGAAAGTAAGGATCGTCTGGCAAAGCGGGACCACACAAGAATTGCGAGACGTATCCATCAACCAGATTCTGACAATTGTGGAGCCGGAAGAGTAGGACAACAAAAAACCCGCATCCTGATTTGGACGCGGGTTTTTCGTTAACGATCAAAATTACTATCTCTTGAGATCTGCCCATCGAACCGCGAGTTTACCTTGGGGTTCAACCGGTGTAAGGACATCCAAGAAGAGGTTATCCTTCGTGGGAGCAATGAGAAGATCGGTATCGGTCGGTTCAAAGCGGAGGTTGACGTAATCCGCGCCACCCGATTCACCACATTTGTAGTGCAAGAAATTCTCGCCTTTATTGAACTGAACCTCGGTTGGCGTTGTGACTTCGCGAACTCCACCTGTCCAGGCACTGTTATCATAGACCTGTTCGCCGTTGATCCAGATTTGTGCGTAATCATCATGTGCGGGGTGCATCGTTGTCGTCCGTTCATCGGGTGAAATAACGACGATGAGACCGTGCCATGTGATGTCCCCACCATCAGCAAGTCCATGGCTTGTGGACATGTTCAGTTGGTCTTCGGTATTGATGTCAACAATGGACCACGCGAGAGAACCACCATTATCTGGAAGGCTCACGATGGCATTCGCTGTTTTTCCAGCACCGTCGCGTGTGGAGACGGAGGCGTTTGAAATCAAACCACCGGTACCTTCAGCGAGGTAGTCAATTGTTGCTGATGTGCCAAAACCACCTGTATCGGTAACGAGGTCGAGTCCCCACCATTTTGCAATCCAATTATCACCTGCTGGCTGCCAATTCTGTGCGAAAGCCATCGGCGCGATCATGACAACACAGGCAAGTGTGATAAAGATTGTGAACTTTTTCATAGCTATGAAATCTCCTTCTTTAAAAAATATACAAACGGTTCAGAGTTCTTGAGCAAGAAGCGCGCTTCCCAAAATCTCATCACCTCATCATTTTTTTACTATCGGTGATAGCAGTACTGCGTGCAAATCACGCTTTTTAATGCTGACGTTCCACCGGTAATCTGTCAGCGGTGATACGTCACCCCGAGAAGCCGATAGAATACACACAATTAATTATAGCACTTTTCACATATAGATTGCAAGAAAAAAGTGCAAAATAACCGATTTTTTAAAAAGTTTAGCAGAATGCCCCAATTTTGTCAACTTTAATTTGATCAACTCCGTTTTACATGCTATAATAACCTGAATTCCGGCAAACGTCGATCACCCCTCTTTTTACATAACGTGATTAAAAGTAGTAGGCACAC